>CAZQAF010000004.1:0-5181 GCA_964591175.1 uncultured Desulfobacteraceae bacterium
GCGGTAGATGACTACAGCTTCACCCTCGGTCGCCTTGGATCTGGGGCATCCTCGATTTTCACTCAATTAAGGTTTTAGAGAGGTTTTGTTAGATCTTTCAATAGAAGTGGTTTCAAAACCTTTTTAGAAACTACTTATAGATTCACAAAGGATAAATACGTGGAACCTCTATTTCTTCTGGTTATTATTTTTTATCTGCTGAGCACTATCGGATATCTGTTGTATCTTTTTTTCCAGAAAGATTATCTTCAGAAAACCGGATTTTACCTTATGGCCGCCGGCTTTTTATGCCATACGGCGAAAATCGGATACGGATTTTTCCGGACCGGGCAATTTCCTGTGGCCAACTTTCATGAAACGCTCTCTTTGGCGGGCTGGGCCATTGCCGGTGTTTTTTTGCTGTTTCAATACAAGTACGGTCTCAAAATCCTCGGCGTTTTTGCAGCGCCGCTCATCACCTTTGTGGTGGTCGTTGCGGCGCGGCTGCCGAATGTGCCGGAAGCAACCGGCAGTCTTCTCAGCAATGTGTGGCTGGTGGCGCATGTCATTGCGATTTTTATCGGGGAAGCGGCATTGGCCCTGGCCTGCGGCGCCGGGCTCTTGTATCTTCTCCAAGAGAATGCCATTAAATCCAAACACCGGGGATTCTTCTTCAAGCGTTTGCCATCTTTGGAATTGCTGGACAGCTCCGGATATGCATGCATCGTTACCGGTTTTACCATGCTGACGTTCGGTCTGATCACAGGCCTGATATATGCCAAATCCGTTTGGGGCAGATTCTGGAGCTGGGATCCCAAGGAGGTTTGGTCCGGCATCACCTGGCTTTTGTATGCCGCGCTCCTTCACCAGCGATTGACCGTGGGATGGCGGGGGCGCCGGGCGGCGATTATGGCCATTATCGGATTTGCGGTCGTTTTATTTACGTTTCTGGGGGTCAACTTCCTGTTAAAGGGGCATCACGGACAATTTACGCAGATGTAAACGAAACTGGAGCGAAGCGCTTAAGCCCGAGCATTGTAAAATATTTATAAGTATAGTGAATTATATAATTTTATAGACGTTAAATTATGTCGAACATGTTGGACATCGTATTGCTGGGAGTGAATCATAAGACAGCGCCGATAGCGCTGAGGGAATGTCTTACTATTTCAAAGAATGAGACATCGGCCGCCTTGAAAGCGTTTCAGGATCTGGGATCCATCCGGGAAGTCATGCTCTTTTCCACCTGCAACCGTGTGGAAGTTCTCATGGTCGCAGAAGACAAATCCAATGCGGTGGACACTGCGAAATCCTTTCTTTCCCATTTAAAGCAGCTCCCGGTTTCCGAATTTGAAAAATCGCTTTACATTCATGAAGGAGATGATGCGGTCCGGCATGTCTTCAGGGTTGCCGCCAGCCTCGATTCCATGGTGGTGGGGGAGCCTCAGATTCTGGGCCAGATCAAAGAAGCGTATCAAATGGCCACCCATACCAAAACATCCGGCGTTCTTTTGAACAAATTGCTCCATCGGACGTTTTTTGTGGCCAAACGGGTTCGGACGGAAACCGGAATCGGAGATCGCGCGGTATCCATCAGTTATGCGGCCGTAAAGCTGGGGCGGAAAATTTTCGGATCATTCGAAGGAAAAAAGGTGCTGCTGATCGGTGCCGGGGAAATGGCGGAACTGGCGGTGGAGCACCTGATTCGAAACAGGGTCGGAGATATCCTGATCGCCAATAGAACCTTTGAAAGCGGCGTGGATATGGCGAAGAAATTCAACGGGCAGGCGATCCGGTTCGATGAAATCAGAGATGCTCTGGAACAGGTGGACATCATCATCAGTTCAACCGGTTCACCGGATTACGTGGTCACCCGGGATCATGTCAAAGGGATGATTCGCCGGCGCCGAAATCGCCCGCTTTTTTTCATCGACATTGCCGTTCCCCGGGATATCGATCCGGAAATCAACCGGCTGTCCAATTCATATGTTTATGATATTGACGACCTCAAGGGCATCATCGATGAAAATATCCAAGACCGGAACAAGGAAGCGATAAAAGGGGAAAGAATCATTGACGAGGCGGTGATCAGCTTCCGGCACTGGTATGACAATCTGAATGTCATGCCGACCATTGTCGAATTGAGAAAAAAGATCGAGGACATTGCAAGCGGTGAGCTGAAAAGAACACAGCAAACACTGAGGCATCTCTCGGCCGACGACCTCAAGGCCATCAACCGGATGACGGACGCCATGGTCAACAAGATACTTCACGATCCAACGCTTCTGCTGAAAAGCAACGGGAGATACCAGGACAAATCCGTCTATCTCGACGTAGTTCGAAAGCTGTTCAAACTGGATGAATCCTGAAGCTTGTGCGGGCCGGAGGCTTTCATCTGCTGCGTTATTAAAGACTCGCAATAGTTCACTATGGCTTCGCCCTTAAATGCCTCCGGCCCGCGCAAGCTTCAGGAATATCATTAAATGAGGGAAAATATTCTGTGAAAAAATATTTTAAAAAGAACGGATGCTACATAATACCAATCATATAGACATTGCTCCAATACGTCATCTGTATCCGTTTACATCCCATTTCATAAAAATAAACGGTTTGAAGTACCATTTTTTGAATCAGGGTTCGGGGGATCCGGTGGTCATGCTTCACGGAAATCCCACCTGGTCGTTTTATTTTCGGGAACTGATCAAGGGCCTGTATCCGGAGTTTCGCACCATTGTGCCGGATCACATGGGCTGCGGCCTGTCGGACAAACCCGCTATCGATCGGTATGATTATCGGTTGAAAAGCCGGGTGGACGACCTGGAAACGCTTCTCGATGAATTAGGTGTAACCCGGGACATCACGCTGGTGCTTCACGACTGGGGGGGAATGATCGGCATGGCGTATGCCGTAAGACACCCGGAAAGGATTCGCCGGCTGGTCGTCATGA
Source organism: uncultured Desulfobacteraceae bacterium (assembly GCA_964591175.1). Taxonomy (GTDB): domain Bacteria; phylum Desulfobacterota; class Desulfobacteria; order Desulfobacterales; family UBA11574; genus UBA11574. The sequence goes on from CAZQAF010000004.1 coordinate 2,927, forward strand.
ACACCGCAGCCTTTCTCCTGCCGTATGGGAAACCCCTTCCCATAAGGCTTCGTCTCATACGAAACATCAAGCCTTTTGGGACATTGGCGGTTCTGGGATTTAATGCTTTCGCTGTGGGCGCACTGTTTATGGCCTCTTACAAGGGGCTTTCCGCGGATGTTAAATCCGGTCTTGTTGCACCTTACAACCATTGGCAAAATCGAATCGCCACACTAAAATTTGTCCAGGATATTCCTGTCCATAAAAAAGATCCGAGCTATCGCCTCGTAAAATATGTGGACGACAATTTGCATCAATTGACCCGAGTCCCCATGCTCATCTTGTGGGGGGAGCATGATTTTGTCTTTGATATGGACTTTCTTTCCGAGTGGCGGCGCCGTTTTCCCCATGCAACGGTAAGGACATTCAAAGACGCGGGGCATTATGTTCTTGAGGACGCAGGAGACAGAATCGTTCCCATGGTTAAGAATTTTTTAACCCGGGATTCGCACCCTTAAATAGATAGAAAGCCTTTGCCGCAGTCCAAAAGGAATTTTTAAAGGTAGAATATCATCCAGGTTAAAGGTCCCAGGATTTAGCGCCCGTGGTTCGGCCCCCGGGTGCGCAAAGTCATGGACGATACGCAGCGCGACCGGCTGATATCCGACCTCTGGTCCTTAACCTCTCTCCTCTTCCCTCTTTTCTATTTTTTAATTCGCGACGTCCTGCACCAGACACGTCCCACAAAAAAAGAAATGAAGATCAGCAACAATGCTACTGCTGATACAGTGCCCGTTTTCAGCGCCATCCAGCTAAAACCCACAATGGGCAACAGACTTATGCGAACTATCGCTCTGAGGTTGTCATGTTTTTTTATGAAATCGGCTATAGGGGGTGAATAGTGTAGTAAAAAGAAACAAGACGATTACCAACTGCATTGTCGAGTAAAAAACGGTCACGAAAGTCACGCAATATTTTTATATAGGGTTCCATCAATGAGCCATCGGCAGCAGTCGCTATAAAACAACCCGCGTCGCTGTCACCGCCTCCGTTATTTTCTGTGGGCGGCGGATCAGCTGAAACGCCTTTTATAAGACATACTTCGTTGGAATCGGCACTTTCCGATCCATTTGTGTCAAACGCTCTCACGATAAAATAATACGTTTTAGTTTTATCCAGATCATAAATGGTACAAGAAGGATCAGCAGATTCCCAGTAAGGGTTTTCATAATCATAGGGTTGACTTTCCTCACGATAAAAAGCCCTGTAACCGGCCAAGTTTGGTTCGTTATTTGGGGACCATCGGAGTGTGATATCGATCGCATAAACAGGTGTAGCGAAGTTAAATAATAGGAAAATGAGGGACAGTCTAAATTTCAGGTTGCTGAGCATAATGTATCGAGAAATTTCTTGCCAATAATTTGGACATAAAATATCCAGTGAATTTATTTCCAGAGAGTATAAAAGCAATTTTCATGCCTTGTACAGCTCTGGTGATAATAATATATATAAACCAGCATGTTATATATTTTCCCATGTTCTGAGAATCGGCTTGTTTCAATTTTCGTTATAATTTGCCATAAGTCACTGATATTTTTTTGTCACACAGATGAAGGCTGATGACCCGTCTTCGCTCTACGAGCTACGCAGGGCAAGCAGATGGCAGACAACAGACGATCCGACCTCCGACCTCTGCTCCTTAACCTCTTTCCTATTATCAATCTATTGCATTCGTGCTGTCATCATTTTTCCCAAGTCGGAGCTGTAGCTTATCTCACAGTCGTTATCTGAAAGGGTTGGGGGAAACCAACTGGATTATTGGTTTAATGAAGATATCGGATTTGGGGTGGTTTGTAGCATTCAGTTGTCAAATGTGTTGCATACTACTCGGTCGGGATTGACCGTTAGAGGCTTTGTTTGCGGTATTAAATCCCTTCTTCATCGATTTAAGCGTCTTGTCATGTGCAGATTCAACTCCTAAAAGAAAAGCCATAAAACCAGCTTTGTACATCTTTTTAAGAACATCCGGCCTTTTTGCAATTTCCAAGCGCGCATTGATAACGTATTTCTTTTTTATTCCCTCCTGCAGAATAGGTCACAGACCCTTTCAACCCAATTCATATCGGCCGTAAAAATGTCGTCGGCAAAGCCAACCACATCGGCCTCGATGGTTTTAATCTCTTCCACAACCGACTCCGGCGTTCGAACGGACCACTTTCTTTTTTCCCCCAAAGGATTGAACTTGAAGTCGCAGAATTTGCAGTTATAAGGACAAC
>CAZQAF010000004.1:5281-40184 GCA_964591175.1 uncultured Desulfobacteraceae bacterium
TTTTCCCCCAAAGGATTGAACTTGAAGTCGCAGAATTTGCAGTTATAAGGACAACGTCCTTATCTGTGATGAGTTAGAATTAATATCAAATGGAAAGCCTGTATTCGGGATGGATTGATTTGCACATTTTTAAGGGCAAAAGTACACATTTTGGGTGCAATGGTTAAATGGGGCCGACGCCGCAGGTTAATTATTTTTGACCTGATTGAATCGATATATTATAAGGCCGGTGATACCGAGATTTAAACCTGTAAAAATTATGGCCGCAACTTCAGATGATTATGGGGGAGGAATGATGAATTTGGTCGATCAGTGCAGAGAAAGAAAGATCCATAAGAGGAATATTGAAATATCCACTTATCAATATGATGAAAAACACATTGTTGTTGAAGGAATACTGAAAGATGATATTTTGATATCCATCTATACTTCCGGGAAAAAACACCAGCCCCACTCACCACATCACATGATTATTCAAATGCTCATTGAATCTTCATCCCTTATTATTCAGGAAATAAATGTTGAGATGCCGGGGATTCCTTATGAATGGTGTAAGGAAACATCGGATAGTCTTGATCCAGTCAAAGGGTTAAAAATAGAGCCCGGTTTTACATCTAAAGTGAAACAGATTTTACGTAAAAACAAGAAATGCTTACATTTGACGACACTTTTTCTTTCAATGGTGCCGACTGTAATGCAGGGGTATTGGACGTCCAATGCTAGAAAAACAAGCGGCGGTAAAGTTTCATCAGGGATGATAGAAGGTTACCTTGTTGATACCTGTTGGGTTTGGAGAAAAGACGGTCCGCGTTTAAAAATGCTGAATCGATCTAAAACGTAATATGTCCTGAAAAAAACCTTGCCAATTGACAAGACTTCTTGCGACGGGACGGAAAACTATAACGTCGCACTTTCCCAGAAAGTCCTTGCCATTATTAAACATGATAATGAGAATTGGTTGGAAAAGTTTCATTGGGGGCTTGTTCCTTATAATAACGATCCCCTCCATTGATACCTGATGTTACAGATCTTGCTTGTCGCAAAGTGTCATTATTTGTAATAGCCTTGACAAGCGAGGTTAATTATGCGAAAGAATATATGATTTAAAATAGTTGCTTTAACTTTATTCAAAGGAAGAGCATATGTGACGATATTGAACCCCATTTCTCATATAGAGAGTGGGGTTTTTTGTCTATATGCACAATTGACGCCAAAATTTTAACTATCCACGTGAAATGGTAAGGTATCATCTGACACAGCCGCAGACCTTGAGATGCCAACCTTGTGACGGTCAGGCTGATTGCTGTTTCACCGAACATCATTCTTCGTATAGAAGATAGCGGCAGTCGATGTGATCCAATTTTTAGTTCACTCATAAAATTGAATGGTTTGAACTTATACTCATGGCAAAAAATCGAAACATGGATAAAGGAAAACCCAATGGACCAGTCGCTAAAATTACTGATCATTGATGATGATGAGCATCTTCTGGCCAATCTTTGTTATTTTCTTACTGATAAAAAGTACGATGTCATCTCAGTTACCAATGGTTTGGAAGGGCTGAAATTACTTGAAGATGATCAGGAAGGATTTAACCTGATCATAACGGATATCGTCATGCCGCAAATAAGTGGAATCAGTTTAATTTCAATAATCAAGAAAAAAATGCCCGACATCCCCGTTATCGCAATCACTGCATGGGGGGAATATCCTGAAGAGTTCGCTATAGAATCCCAAGCGGACAAGGTATTGTCAAAACCATTCGAACTTTCTGAACTTGACAAAGCCATCAATGAACTCATTTCTTCCCAAAAGCACACAGTTCGGGCTTGAAAAATCGTGGTGACGCCATAACCAGTGAAATACCCGTATTTTCAGAACGAAGCTCCAGATGGTGTCAAATCCCGTGTTCTATTTTCTGCTAATCGGGAATTAAAGCCGCCGGCCATGACGGTAAGCGCTTCAAAACAACACCCCTCCCGGCAGATTATGAATTTTTCAGGGGCACAAAATTTTTCGGATCTGTTCCCCGAAATGCCTTCTGCACCGGGATTTTAGACGGTCTGTCGGAATAAAGAGGCGGTATATCATTGACCTGCACTGTTAAAAACGTTAGGCTGCTCATCAGTGGATGAATATGAGCAGGGCAATGGCGAGCGTGAACGTTAACGGAGCCCCCATCGAATATTCCCAATAAAATCATATGTCTATTATTCATCGAAAAGCGATTAAAGAAGACATAAGAGCGCTTAGGGAATTGTTAAAAGAACTTGGTTATGATGTTGGTGACCGAACTTTATCTCATCGAATAAATGCTATCCGAGATCAAGGCGGAGAAGTTATCGTTGCGTCGATGAACGGTCGGGCTGTCGGTTGCGTAAATACAATAATAGATATTCGACTGGCAGAGGGGCTAACCGGTGAACTCGTCAGCCTGGTTGTTTCTGCTGAGCATCGCGGTGTGGGTATTGGAAAGGGGTTGGTATCCCAGGCTGAATCATGGTTTAAAGCTAAAGGGTGCCATACGATTCGGGTCAGGGCCAATGCGGTTCGCAAAGAAGCTCACCGATTCTATTTGAAACTGGGCTTTAAAGAAATAAAAACACAGAAAATATTTACCAAAACAATGTGAAATAAGCAAATTTCGCTGCCCTGCCATCTAAGGCGGAAGCTGAAGCAGGCATTGTCTACACTGTTGACCGCTGCCATTAAAAGGAATCAGAGAACCATGGCTTACAATTCAATCAATTTTGAAAAAGAAAATGGCGTTGGATTAATCCGCCTCAACCGTCCGGACGACGGGAATGCAATTATTCCGGAGATGGCGCGTGAACTTCTGGATGTCTCCATCAGATGTGACGAAGACCAGGAAATCCGGGCGGTGGTACTGACCGGCAGCGGCAATATGTTTTGTGTTGGAGGCGATCTGAAGGCTTTTAGCGCCTTGGATGAAGGAATATCTCGCTATATCATAGAGATCACACATGCCTTTCACGCAGCAATATCGCGCTTGAACTGGATGGACGCTCCGGTGGTCGGCGCCATAAACGGAACAGCCGCAGGCGGAGGCTTCAGCCTTGCGTTAACCACCGATATCGCCATTGCGGCAGAATCCGCGAAATTCACAATGGCCTACACCAAGGCAGGTTTAGTGCCGGACGGCAGTTCCAGCTATTTCCTGGCGCGTATTGTGGGGCTGCGCCGTGCCAAAGAGATGGCATTGTTAAATCCGATTTTGTCGGCAGAGCAAGCCATGGAATGGGGTCTCGTTAATCGAGTCGTTGCTGATGACCAAGTACTATTTGCCGCCCTTGAAATAGCGCACAAGCTGGCAAAAGGGCCAACCCGATCCTTTGGTGAGACCAAACGTTTGATCCTTATGGGAACCACCGAAAGTCTCGAATCCCAAATGGAAAGAGAATCCCGCATCATTTCATCAATTGCGGACAGTGCGGACGGGCGCGAAGGGATAGCCGCCTTTGTCGCCAAACGCAAGCCGGATTTTCAGGGGAAATGATCACTATGGCATTTATTACAGGGTGGTTGGCACTCTCACCAATTAGCAACCCTTTGGTTTCATGAGCCAGCCAGACGGCAGTACCAACAAGTATCGCGCCGATAAGTATCGACGCGGTGCCGTCAAAATATAGCATCCCGGTCAATTGGGTCAGAAAGACCCCGGCAAAGGCAACCAGTAGACCAAGCATGACTAAAGGGAAATGTTTCATCCGGCGGCCAATTTTGATTATATTTTCGTTCGATGTTGAAATGTGTCTTCATTTTTTAAATCGACGACATGATTTATCAACGGTTGGAAGCCACTAATGCGACATTCAATAATATCCCCATTTTTTAACGGTACCGCTCCGGGCGTCCCGGTTGAAATAATATCTCCCGGGAGCATTGTCATAATTTGCGAATGATACGAAACCAGGTCATCGGGGCCGAACGTCATATTGGCGACAGTATTCTCGGCATACACTTCACCATTGATAATCGTTTGGACCCGGAGACCGAATACATCTTTTACTTCTTCGATGGTATATAAAATCGGTCCAAAACTGAAAAACGTATCAAAACTTTTTGATTGTGTCAGATTCCGCGGATTTCTTCTCAAGATATCTTCTGCCGTCATATCGATAATCATGGTGAATCCTGCTAAAACAGAACGCCATTCATCCGGTTTAACATTTTTGCACTCTTTGCCGAAAATCAACCCGAGCTCAGCCTCTCCCGTGGTTTTTTCAGACAGAACAGGTATTTTTATGGTATCGTTAAATCCGATGATCGTTGTATCGGGCTTCATAAAACTCGCAGGTTCCGAGACAGGCACTTTTTCGGAAAGGTCTTCGGCATGCGCCTTATAATTTAAACCAATCCCCCAGATTTTTCGCGGCCGGCGATACAAAGGCGCAAATTGGATCGATTTTTTCAAAATGGATCGTTCCTTTAACTCTTGGGTTAAAGCGAGGTTATTTTGATAAAACCAATTTTTGATCTCTTCCAATTTTTCTTCAGTCAGAATGCCGAACAAATCATGCGGCCAATTTTTATTGAATCGCCGATTAATGAGGGGAACAGGTAAGCAGCCGTAATCAGTTATAATACCGGCAACTTCCTGTCCATCAATCAAAATAGTAGCCATTTTCATAATACACTCCCAAAACGGCAAAACCAAATGCAAGATATTTCAACAGTCTCCAACGAAAACATCTTTTCCACTTTATCATTTTACAATGACAAAACAAATGGTAAAAATGAAGAAGGTCTCGTATACTTTTATACGCAAAAACCAGGAACGGATGCACTTGGAGGAGCAGCAATGCGCAAGGCGAAAAATACTGAAGCCGGTGACCCGGTGCGACGATTTTTGGCAGGGGCCGGCTCACGGACAGCGATCATTTACCTGGTGGTGGGACTGCTGGTAGTTGTCGCCATTGTCGCCGGAGGCCGCGAAATCGAAAATCACATCAATGCCATCGAGTCATTTATCGCGAAGCTTGGCCCGTTGGGCGTGCTCGCTTTCGTCGGACTGTTCGTGCTGGCAACGTCGTTTTTATTGCCAGACACAGTGCTGTGCATCATCGCGGGTGCTCTCTTCGGACTGTTCCGGGGTGTCGCTGCCGTGCTGGCCGGCAGTATTATGGCAGCAATGATACAATTTGCGCTTTCGCACAAGCTCATGCGGGGACGGATCCAACGGACGCTTGCGGCGAAACCGACGCTGCTTGCGATTCAGCACGCCGTACGCCGTAAGGAATTTCGTTTGCAGTTGCTTCTGCGCCTGACGCCGTTGAATCCTGCGACAATCAGTTACCTGCTCGGCGCTGCCGGGGTCCGGTTCTCAGGGTTCCTGTTTGCGTGTCTGGCGCTTATACCAAACCTGGTCATCGAGGTTTACTTCGGGTATGTCGGCAGGCACGCCGCTCGATTGGCCGTCGGCGATGCACGAACCGCTCCCCTGCACGATTTGGTGATCTTTGGCGGACTCGCAGTATGTGTCACCGTGATGGTTCTCGTGTCGAGAATGGCCCATAATACCGTCATGGAGGCCGTGGTCGAATCTGAGAAAGCCGAAGGCTTAACGGAAGATTTCGGGACGGAGAATAAAAACCATTGACAAAATGAAAGGAAAGACACATGAAAGAAACAATGATTCCCCGGGGCCTTCAGGAGATTTTATCCTTTCCGCTCATTGAAGCTCTGTTGGGCTGCCGTTCCCGCCGATTCTTATGGGCGCCGAAATTCCGGATGGTGTATTCGCATACAAGTTTGTCCATAAGGAACTGCCGTTAACCGACCTTGAAAAACTGCTCGTGGTATCATTACCCTGACTGCTTATGGATATGGAAAATTTAGAAAAAGCATTAAAATCCTTTATGGCAGAAGACGTCCTTATTTCAGACTTGGCACGTATCCTTATTTGTGTTTCCCAATGCGATAGGATTAAATATCAGGATCTGGCGTCAGGGACTCGCAGTGGTGTGGATGAGGCGCTTTTGGCCCTGTGGGAATGGAAGCTCGTGATCCCTGTTCGATCATCCCGGTGTTCGGAATGGGATTCCCGGATTTTGTCGGCAGGACAGGGGGAATTCTATGAATTGCCCAACATTTCCAAAACACTGGTGAAAATAGGGATAGAGACCGGGGCATGGGACAGTAGGCAAGCCATCCTGGATCTGTTTCAATGTATGGGTGAGCCGGACTGGGAAAAAATGCCGAACCTGATTCTTTCCATTAAAAAAAATACCGTGCACAACACGATTAACGGCGTCAGGATCGGTGTTCTTTGCCTCGAAAACGGATTGAAGGATAAGACCGGCGCGATGATCGCCATATTAAAAGGGGCCGGCATTATCAGCCCAAAACTGGCGGCCATCGGCCAGATGGCAAAAACCAGTTCTCCGCTATATGAGTTCAATCCCAGTGTGTATGCAGAACTTAAAATACTGCACATGGATGGCTATGAGGAAAAACAATCTATTTAATGTGCTTTTGAATTTTTTTCCTGAAAGCGATGCTTTTTTATTGGCAACGCTTCTGGATAATCACCTGCATAAAGAAACCATCTGCTACCATGAGATCGATGTCGCGGAGAGTCAAAAAAAGGATTTGATGCTTTTGGCTTTCGAAGAGCGGATCATGATCCCCGTCAAATCCCGGAGCGGCCCTGCCTGGGAAGACAGAATTTTTGATTTCACAAATGAGGGACGCTATTTTATCCCGCCGGTTGTCAAGGCGATTGCAGACACAATCCATAATATCGGAGAACTTTCTTGTGATACGGCTCTCAGAACAACGTTAGCGACCGTGAATCAGGAAGATATCGGTGGTTTTATTAAATTACTGCAGACCATCATGAAACATGCGGACAATTGTACTTTTGAAGCCGGACTTCTGAAGCTTTTTTTCAAAGAGATATCAATGGATAGCGATCTTCATGACGTCATCGACATTTTCGTCATCTTCGGAATTATGAGCCCTTGCCCCCGGAGATCCCTGATGACCGGCTTGTCGTGGTATGAGATCAATTCGACTCTCTTCTGGGACAAAGCGTTTCTTGTATGACCCGTTGAGATGGGAAAAATCAGGACAGGTTGCAGTAACCGTTTTTTTGTTTTTAGACTTTAATTGTAAGTAGAATCCAATTAATTATTAACCCCATGTTCTTTGTTCCATTCAACAGCTATTATTCTTTGCCCATTGATATTTTCAGCTTCCTCAGAAACCAGATATACGGGGGCGGGCGCAACAATATCCGGCTTCAACAAATTCTGTTTTCTGTCCTCGGGAAAACCTGGGGGAATCATTCCGGTAAGTGTTGCGCCGCCCGGCAATAAGATATTCAATGTAATTCCGGTTCTGGCTAATTCCTATGCCCAAATAATACTCATGGATTCCAGTTTTATTCTTCTCAATAATCAGGTGATTAACTTGAATAATATGATCCAGCAAGGAAGACAAAAGATAAGGCAAAGAACAGCACCTTTGAAGAAATAGTATGGTTCGACATTATCCAAGTACCACTCCAGTGCTTCTTTCTCGGTTGATGGTATAAAATCATCTTCTGAAATATTTATCGATTCAGATCTGTTTTCAGCCAAGTAGTTCGGAGGAATCTCTTTTTCCATGATATTAACCTCATCCGCCTTTACTGATGATTGAGCTCGTTTGAGTTTGGAATAACATTGCCAGGGTTAAGCACTATCCTCTCGAATCTCGAAAATGATCGTTTTTTTAAGACAAACGGGATATCCTAATTCATAAGTTTGCGATTCTAAAATGTCAAGCTATATTATGTATAATTATTATATAATTTTATTAAATTAGAAGATATTGTATTCTATTAGATAAAATTACAATATATCGTATGTTGGATAATCAATAAGCAGAATAAAATCGTGTTGTTTGAATACAATGCCTGCTGAGGTACTGTAATTCATCTTAGATGAAGCCAAGGGCAGAAATGGCTTTGCTGGTTGCAAAAATGAAAAATTATATTATCATGATCATTGAGAAAATATAGACTCACTTTTATCACAGCAATAGTCTGCAGTTTTCCGGTGCCATTGATGATGTCGTTTCATTAACGTACGGGAATACAGGATGCGCCCCTTATTTTTCCGATGAAATATGAGGCAAATTAAAAAACATAATCCGGAAGACAATAATGGATTCGTGTGGAATAATACCCCACCTAAAACCCTGAAATCCCAAAAGGAGGTCCCATGGTCCAGAAACCCAGCCCCCTGGCCGACTCGGAAAAAGCCTGTTACGATACCCTCAACCCGGAAAACCTGACCTTTCTCATGAACCGCTACAACCGGGTCAACCGATGGGTCATTGCCGACATGATCCGGCGCAGTGCCTACCACTACCCTGACAAAAACGCCCTAATTTTCGGGGATACCTCCCTTACCTATGCGGAGCTTGAGGCCGCCTGCAACCGGGTGGGCAACGCCCTAAAGGGCCTGGGCGTTAAAAAATACGATCGTGTGGCCATTCTGGCCCACAACACCATCCACCATGTTATCACCTGGTTGGGGTGTTGCAAGATCGGGGCCGTATATCTGGCCATCAACTACCTTCTGAAGGGAAAGGACATTTGCTATTGCATCAACCATTCCGAAAGTAAGGTATTCATTGTCGAAGACGCCCTGTTCGACCTGGTCAAGGACGTGTTGGAAGACATGCCCTCGGTTGGAACCTGGATCTGGTCCGGTGACGTGGCCGGCATGGCGCCGGCGAATGACCGGTTCATCGATTTTAAGTCCTGGTATGAAGCTGCTTCGGACACAGAGCCGGACAGCATCCTGCACATCGAGGATCCCTGCCAGATGACGTATACCAGCGGTACCGAATCTTTGCCCAAAGGGGTGATCATCAGCAACCAGGCCCTCATGTCCCAGTACATGGGGTGCATCGTGGACGGCGGATACGATGCCAATGACATCAACGTCAATGCCCTGCCCATCTATCACTGCGCCCAGCGGGACGTGTTCTTGAACCCGGTGTTCTGGGTCGGGGGAACCAACATCCTCATGATGCCGGACATCGGCAAGATCCTGAAAACCATCGCCGACTATCGAGCCAATATGTTCTTTGCTCCGCCCACGGTCTGGATCGGCATGTTGCGCCACCCGGATTTCGACAAACACGATCTTACGAGTCTTAAAAAATGCTATTACGGTGCGTCCATCATGCCCGTGGAGGTACTTAAAGAGATGCTCGAACGGCTTCCGGGCGCCCGGATTTACAACTATTACGGGCAGACCGAGCTTGCCCCGTACCACACCGTCCTAAAGGCCGAGGACGCCCTGAAAAAACTGGGTTCCGCCGGCATGGGAGGGCTCAACATGGAAACCCGGCTGGAGGCCGAATTGGGGCAGCCCGTCAACGAGGTCGGGGTGCCCGGAGAAATCTGCGGCCGGGGTCCCCATGCCATGATCATGTACTTCAAGGATCCGGAAAAAACCGAGGCGGCCATGGCGGGCGGCTGGTTCCATTCCGGGGACATCGGGGTACTTGACGAAGATCGCTATATTTCGGTGGTGGATCGAAAAAAGGACATGATCAAGACCGGCGGAGAGAACGTTTCCACACGTGAGGTGGAGGAGGCCATCTACCTGGACAAACGAGTGGAAGAGACGGCGGTCATCGGGATTCCACATCCCATGTGGATCGAGGCGGTGACGGCCGTGGTGGTGCCTCGACAAGGAGAGCACATCGAGCCGGATGAGATCATCACCCTGTGCCGGGAGCATCTGGCCGCCTTCAAGGTTCCGAAAAAAGTGATGCTTGTGGACGCTTTGCCCAAGACACCGACGGGCAAGATCCTCAAGCGTGACATGCGCAGGCGCTATGCGAAGTTGTTTTCGAATTGAGATTTAATAGCGGCCGAAAATAGCTGGTCGCTGATAACACTGTTTTGAATGGTGCCGAGCGAAAAGCACTTCGTTGATGAAAAAGAGATGCCTGTGGAAGAAATTATTTACAGATCCGCCGCGTCGATCGCGGAAATGATCCGAAAAAAGCGTGTGTCGTCAGAGGAAGTCGTCAGGAGTTTTCTGGATCGCATTGAGAGAGTGAACCCGCAACTCAACGCCGTCGTCCAGTTGGCGGGAGATCGCGCCTTGGCCGAAGCCCGGGATGCGGACAATGGAATTTTAAAAGGCGATGTCAAGGGGCCGCTTCATGGCGTTCCGATCACCATCAAAGACTCGTTGGATGCGGCCGGTATCATTTCGACGGGAGGGACAAAGGGCCGAAGCACCTTTGTCCCATCGCAGGATGCCACGGTTGTGGCTCGTCTGCGACGCGCCGGGGCCATTGTTTTGGGAAAGACCAACACACCGGAACTGACATTTTCCTTCGAGACCGACAACGCGGTCTACGGACGAACGAACAACCCATATGATCTGTCACTATCTCCCGGCGGCAGCAGCGGCGGCTCGGCGGCCATTGTTGCTTCCGGCGGCTCGCCGCTGGATATCGGCAGCGATACCGGGGGAAGTATCCGGGTTCCCTCTCATTTCTGTGGAATAACGTGCATTAAGCCGACTTCGGGACGGGTTCCGCGAACCGGGAATATCATTCCGTTTGGTTTAGGCCCTTTGGACTCGCTGAGTACGATCGGACCGATGGCACGGTATGTCGAGGACCTGGCATTGTGCCTTCCGATTATCAGCGGGATCGACTGGAAGGATCCTGCCATCGTACCGATGCTTTTGGGCGATCCCGGTGCGGTTGAGCTCAAAAGATTGAGCGTCGCATTCTTTACCGACAACGGGATCAGAACGCCTGCCGAGGAGACGAATCTATCGGTTGAGAAGGCGGCAAACGCTCTCTCCGGCGTTGTTATGCAGGTAAAAGAAAGTCGGCCCGATGCCGTTGATCGATCACTGGATCTGTTCTACAGACTGTGGATGGCGTATGCCGGACCATGGCAGCAGAAGCTTCTCCTCAAAGCCGGCACGATAGAAAGAATCGCGCCCTCTGAACAGGAGAAGACGATTCCGGCGATGGCGCTCGCCGATCTTTCCGAGGATCTGGACCGGTTTCGCAGTGACATGCTGTTCTTCATGAAAGAATACGACGCCATCGTCTGTCCGGTGAACGCTTATCCGGCAATGCCTCACGACAGTTGGGCAAAGAATTATCCTGCATACAGCTATACAATGACATTTAGCCTGACCGGATGGCCTGTCGTGGTGGTTCGAGCAGGCACCTCTTCCGAAGGACTGCCCATCGGCGTTCAGATCGTCGCTCGTCCCTGGAACGAGCACGAGGCGCTGGCGCTGGCACAATACATCGAAGCGGCCTTAAACGGCTGGCCGAGGCCCTTCCTTTGAAGACGATGCCTTTTGGCTGATTCTATACTGCATGATAACCTCATTGGTGGCATTAGCGGAGCCGGCCGCTAAAAAGGAATCTTCTCGGCATCCCGCCTTACCCCTTTCCCAATAGGTTGCGGGTTCTAATCCCTTGACGTCAACCTGAAATGCGGATATATCGTTTTCGATAAAAGCGTCTGCCGACATGATCAGCTCCGGCGAATCGTTATCATCAGATGACATAAAACAACAATAGCGGAAAAGCCATGGACAAAGATGAATTGTTAAAACGTGCAAGAGATCCAAAATATATACCCGGCATTTACAATTATTGTGACAGATGGTGCGAGCGCTGCCGATTTACCTCAAGATGCTTGAATTGTGATCTTGTTGAAGAGCAGTTCGGAGACCTTGAGGAAAAGGATGAAATTAACGAGACGTTTTGGGAAATGTTTTCTGAAATGCTTCAAACGACGATGTCCATGGTTAAAGAAATGGCAAAAGAAGCCGGCATCGATATCGATGCCGTCGATATCGACCAGGATGATGATTCGGATGCGTTTAAAGAAAGTTCTCTGGCAGATCTAATATCTCATACATCGAAAAACTATGGAAAATCGGTGGACGACTGGTTCGATGCCAATGATTTTTTGTTTTATGAAAAAGAAGATGAAATGAACCGGATCCACCTTATTTCCTCCCAACACAGTCCGGAGAAAGAAGCGGCTGATATTAACGATGCAACCGAGGTTGTCAGATGGTATCAACATCTGATTCATGTCAAACTCAACCGGGCGATTCGCAGCGACTCGGAAGAAGAATCTATGGATAACGAAGACTTCCCAAAAGATTCCGATGGATCGGCGAAAGTTGCCTTAATAGGAATAGATCGCTCCATATCGGCCTGGAATATGTTATTGGACTATTTCCCCGAACAAACAACACAAATATTGAATTTCATTGCATTGCTTGAAAATATAAAAAGCAGGGCTGAGATCCGGTTCCCCGGTGCAAGAGATTTTGTGAGGCCGGGCTTTGATGAAATAGAACCCAGGACTTAAAACGAGGTCCCAACGCCGAGCTTGGGGCAAAAGACTATTTTGAGATAGCTTCTATACCGGCCTCGGACCTGCCGACCTTATTCTCTCGCCCCTTTTCTATTTTCTAATTTCCGACTTCCGACTTCGGCAGGCTGGAAAGCCTGCTCCACAGATTTCTGATTTCTCGCATGAAACTTGGCTCGCCGAAGTTTCTTTTTTGATCAAACTGGGTGCTTGCTCCCAGCGGCGGGGCTGACCTCTGATTTTTGCCTTCTTCACCGCAGCGGCGCTTGTGCATTCAAAGCCCAGTTATAGTGAATGTATTTGATTTAGGGTTTTGTTTTAAAAATTCGAGGGCCTCCGGCGCGAGATACGGTTTTATAAAATTCATGACAGAACCTGATTTGGCCTTGAAATCATCGGCATACCAGTCAAATAGTTTATAGAGATAGAGCGTGTTTTCGGGGCGATCAATCCGGGTTCCCTGTGGCGAATTGATATATTTGCGAGTCTGTTCATCCAGCTTGGCCTGCACGTTCTCCCCGGTATATGCAAATCTCGGCAATGGCGGGGCGCCCAGGGAAGCGCAGATGATCGCAAAATGAATCCTGGGGTCTTTGAACTTTTTACGCAGTATATCATTTTCGATGGCATCCTGGCTCAATTTACAACCGGCTACGATATTATCCCGGGAGGTAAAAAACTTGGTGGATTTCCACACGCCGGGAATAAATGTTTCACGCACGCTCCTTTTGGGTTTCCATTTTTGTATCCTCACCAGTTTTTGATTATTGTTTGCCGAAGAAAAAGCCATAACCCAATGTTCATAGACATGCCTGTTAATTTAATACCCGGCAAGTTTTGCAAAATATCACATAAAGCACCTTTACAACCATTGACAGTTATTGTAGCTTAACGCCTGAATTTCGTATCTTCAATTGAAAATTTTGGATTTAATCGATTCTTGCAGATGAGCCCAAACCCCCAAAAACAGGAGCGACATGGCGTGAATATCGCGTCCCGTTTGAAAAGAGCGGCTGAAACGGCACCTTACAAACGGGCGGTTGTATGCCCTGCCGGCCGGGACAACACCGGCCGGGTGAAGTATTCTCATTTGACGTTTCTCCAGCTGGATCGAGAATCCGATTGCCTGGCCCACGGGATGGAAAATGCCGGGATCACCCGGGGAACCCGGACCATTTTAATGGTAAAACCGGGTCTGGAATTTTTTATGATTATTTTCGCCCTGTTCAAAATCGGGGCGGTTCCGGTAGTCGTGGACCCCGGGATGGGGATTCGCCGTATGGTCGGTTGTTTCAAAGAGGGGCGTCCCGAAGCGTTTGTCGGAATTCCACAGGCCCACATGATTCGAACGTTTTATCCCGCATTTTTCAAAACCGTCAAAATCTGGATAACGGTGGGCAGGCGCTGGTTTTGGAGGGGGTTTTCGCTCAATCAAATACGTCAGGTGCCATGGAAACATTACGCGCCGGCCAAAACCCTGGAAAACGATCCGGCCGCCATATTATTTACAACCGGAAGCACGGGGCCTGCCAAAGGTGTGCTATATACGCACGGGAATTTCGATGCACAGTTGCGTCATATAAAAACGCATCTGGGGTTGTCTGTGGAGGAAATCGATCTTTCGACCTTTCCGCTTTTTGCGCTGTTTTGGCCGCCGCTCGGCATCACCGCCGTCATTCCGGACATGGACCCCACCAAGCCGGCTCGGGCGAATCCGAAAAAGATTATCGAGGCCATCTTGAACCAGGGGGTTACCAGTATGTTTGCCTCTCCGGCACTGCTGGATCGAGTGGGTAAATACGGTAAAAAGAGAAACATAATACTGCCGCCCCTGAAACGGGTTATTTCCGCCGGCGCACCCGTATCTCCGTCGATTATCGAAATGTTTGCATCCATGCTGGTCGAAGGTGCCCGGATTCATACGCCCTACGGGGCCACGGAAGCAGTGCCGGTCTTATCGATTACCAGTGATGAGATTCTATCCGAAACCCGGGAATTCAGCGAAAAAGGCTATGGCATATGCATCGGCCGCCCCATTAACGACCTGAACATTCGCCTCATTAAAATCAGTGACGATCCTATTCTGAAATGGTCGGACGATCTTTTGGTTCAAGACGGTGAAATGGGTGAGATAACCGTAAAAGGCGATCTCGTCACCCGGTACTACTTTGAGAGGCCTGAAGCAGACGCTTTGGCCAAAATCATAGACAAGAATTCTTTCTGGCACCGAATGGGAGACGTGGGGTGGAAGGATTCAAGGGGACGCATATGGTTTTGCGGCCGGAAAAGCCATCGCGTGGTCACCGAAAAGAGGACGCTTTTCACGGTACCTTGTGAGGCTGTTTTCAACAATCATCCACAGGTGTTTCGAAGCGCCCTTGTGGGGACCGGACCCCTCGATCGACAACAGCCGGTTATTTGCGTCGAACTTAAAAAGCGCCGTCACAAATTAAACAAAAAGAGGATCAGAATTGAACTTCTTGCGCTTGCGCAGGAGAATGAATTGACAAAAGACATCAAAATCGTATTGTTTCACAAGGCGTTTCCTGTGGACATTCGACATAATTCGAAAATTTTTCGCGAGAAACTGGCCTTGTGGGCTGAGAAGAGACTACGTTAAATAGGACGCAGATTTTCACAGATTTACACAGATCGTATTTTTATTTGGGGCCTTTCCCCAAATCGAATAAATCTTTATAATCTGTGTTCATCTGTGTCCAATAAATAAAATAAAGATGTTCAATGACAACTAATGAATCCATAAAAGCCAAATCCCCGGAGTTGGTGCTGGTCACCGGCGGCGGCGGATTTTTGGGAAGCGCTATCGTCAAACGTTTAAAGGATCGAGGCGATCGTGTCATCAGCTTTTCACGGCATTTTTATCCGGAACTTGCGGAAATGGGGGTCCAACAGATCCAGGGGGATATCAGCGATGCCGCCGCCGTCGAACAAGCCTGCCGGAAAGCGGATCTCGTATTTCACGTTGCGGCAAAACCCGGCATATGGGGAGATTATGAAACATATTACCGAACCAATGTCCTCGGGACCCGGAATATCATCGACGCCTGCAAACAGCATCACATTTCACGGCTTGTTTATACCAGTTCTCCCAGTGTTGTTTTTGACGGGACCGATATGGAAGGTGTGGACGAGTCTGTTTCCTATCCGGAAAGATATCTTGCCCATTACCCGAAGACAAAGGCCATGGCCGAACAGATGGTAAAGGGGGCTGCTGCAGAAGGGTTGAGAACCATAATTTTGAGGCCTCATTTGATATGGGGGCCCAAGGACAACCACCTCGTTCCGAGAATTGTTGAACATGCGAAGCGGCTGGTCAGAGTCGGAAACGGAAGAAATCTGGTGGACACCATCTTCATCGATAATGCTGCCGCCGCCCATGTTCAGGCTGCGGACAAGTTGGAAAAAAACCATCACCTTGCCGGGAGGGTGTATTTCATCAGCCAGGACGATCCTGTTCCATTGTGGGATATGGTCAATAATATCCTGGGCGCGGCAGGATTTTTTCCGGTACAGCGATCCATGTCTCGAAACTCGGCATGGATGATCGGCGCCGCCCTTGAATTTGTCTACAGGACGTTCAATCTTGCCGGCGAACCTCGGATGACGCGTTTTTTGGCTGATGAACTTTCCAGCGCCCACTGGTTCGACATCAGCGCTGCCAAAAAAGATTTGGGATACAAACCTGAAATTTCGATAAGAGAAGGGCTTTCTCGACTTGAAAGATGGCTTCAGCATCAACCGGAATGAGAAAAGAGGATAAGGACCAGAAGTCAGAGGCCCGAGGTCCCGTCTTCGCTCTTCGAGCTACGCCGAGGCAAGCGGAGGCCGGAAAGTTAAGGGCGTAGAGTAGGAATTAGAAAATAGGAAAGAGGAAAGAAAAAAAAGGAAATGCATTAAAGATGGAACTGACAGACCTGTTATCCCTTGAAAAATGGAAAGAATTCGAAAAAGAAATTACCCGCAGATCCGGCCTTGACGCTAATGTTTTCGGTATCGACGGGGTCCGGATAACGGATTATAAAAATTGGGCAAACCGGCTGTGCCCTGCCATAAAAGCCACCGATAAAGGTCAGAGCTATATCTGTGCGGTCGCGCATATGAATCTGGCGACCCAGGCGAAACAAACCCATGCTTCCCTGATAGAAGAATGTGATGCAGGACTTGTAAAAATCATTGTCCCGGTGTTTGTAAAGGATGAATTTTTAGGGGCCGTCGGCGCCTGCGGAATGTTGCTTGACGAAGGTGAAGTCGACCCTTTTTTAATCAATATGACGACCGGAATTAAAGAAGCAGAAATTGAAAAGCTTGCATCTGATATCCACGCGATCTCAGTTGAAAAGGCCCGATCAATTTTGACATATGTAGAGACAAGACTTTCTGAAATTATTGGTGAATTCGATAACAAATAAAAAGGCATCTCATTGCTTTTCCAATGAGATGCCTTTAATACCGTGCGATTTGAAAAACTAAGCTTTTCTGACGTTCTTGGCCGCGGGTCCGCGGTCACTCTGCTCTACATCAAACGTTACCCTTTCTCCTTCGGCAAGGGTTTTGAAACCATCCATAGTGATGGAGGAGTAATGGACAAAAATGTCCGTTCCGTCTTCCTGTTCTATGAACCCAAATCCCTTTTTATCACTAAACCATTTTACGATCCCATCTGCCATAACACTAACCTCCTTCTAAATCCTTTCTTTGTTGGACCCAAGCTTCAGGTCGTAACGCTGAGAAAAGGGAAAGGTCCTTTAGAGCGAAAGCGACCCGCAAAACACCAGACACCTCCTATTATACAACATTAATCGAATATCTTCAAATCAAAGGAAAAGCCAAAAGTCAAGTTGAAATAAATATTTTAGCAATTTTTTAGCTGAAATTCTTTAAATATAGTATCCGAAAGTTCCAGATATGACCCACAATTTCCGGATCCGACAATAAATAACGGCAAACCGGGAAAATTACCTGGAGAAAAATCATTCTGACATTTTTTCTTCTTCGTAGGTCAGTCGCGGCGGCTCTTTATCTGTCTTATCGTATTCCAACCGCAGCCGATATTTGTCGATTTCGGTCTGCCGGTCTATGGTTTTTTTAGCCAGAAGATATCTCAGATATATAACCCACATGAACAGCCCTAAAAGAACGATGCCCGCGGATAAAAAGATCCATTTATATCGGGTGACGGCTTCAGTGCCGGTCCGGCCGAGGTAAACGATCAGATTGGGAATTACCCAGTATAAAAAGACTGCAAGACAAATAAGAAATCCGATGATGAAAATGTTAAATCTGCTAATTGCGGCGATTATCTTTTCAAACCGGTATTCATATTCCATATTTTTTAAACCCGGTTTACCCGGGATTTTTTCCTCCTTTGAAAAAAGAGACTGGTATGCCCGGACGAAAAAAGCAAACAAAAGAAAAGCACCTACGGGGATCCCGACAGCCGCAGCAAACCAGGCCCTGAAAGGAAAAGGGAGGTCTTTTGTAACGAGTTTGGCATGATACCGGTCAAAAGGACCGAATGTTTTTTCAAAATAATATTTGTTGAATTCGCTGAGATTTTTGCCGTCCGTCTCATAGATGATATTACCCTTATCATCCATCACTTGCAGCCACGACTTATGGCCGGATTTCATGGCTGCAAGGGCGAAAATTTCGAGTTCGACCAGAAATAGGACCACTGCTATAATGACAAAAAGCGTCTTGTTTTCTCTCATGAAAGACGTTATATTTTCTTTTTTTGACATCCTGTTATTCCGGGTGAATTGATAGGGTTAGACTGCTTGAGCAAAGGCCCCATGATCGGTGGGTAATTTATCATACCGACGACGCCATATACAAGTTTTAAGTTTTCATGTCAGCCCCTGAACATGCCTTTAAATGGAGACCGCATGATGAAAAAAATAGTAATTTCAGTTCTCGGACAGGATCGCCCGGGAATTATCGCCGCGATTACAAGGGCCTTGTTCCTCGCTGACTGCAATATCGAAAACGTTAGCCAGACGATTTTGCAGGCGGAATTTTCGGGCATATTCATCGCTTCGATACCGGCGGATCGATCCGCTTCGGATCTTCGTTCACGTTTGGAAAAAGCGCTGATGCCGCTTAAGCAGCATGTGTATGTGAAATATCTCGAGTATGACAAGGGAGATTATCCTTTTGAAGAAAGCGAGCCGTTTGTCATCGTTACCAAAGGTCCGGATCGTAAAGGTCTTGTTGCCGGAATTACCGAAGTTATCGCGCGGTACGGTGCAAATGTCACCAATATGCAGGCGGTGTTCGAAGGTGGAGACGATCCCGATAAAAACATCATGATATACGAGGTCGACATTCCGACCCAAATCGACCAGCAGAAATTTCATGAGGATCTGAGAAACAGAGCCAACGAGCTCGGACTGAATCTCAGTATTCAGCATCGAAACATCTTCGAGGCCATCAACAGAGTCTAGAAGCTTTCTCAAAATAAGGATTTTCGGTCGAGATCAAGACGAGGCCGAGGATCAACCCGCAGACATACTCAAGTATGTCGAGGACTTGAGGCGAGGGTTCAACGCCGATATCGGACGAAAAGACTATTTTGAGATGGCGTCTATTTCGATTTTTTGAGAGGTGCGACATGTTAACAGGCAGAGAAATCATTTCAACACTTGAAATGCTCCAAAACGAACATCTGGATGTTCGAACGGTAACATTGGGCATCAGTCTATTGGATTGTGCCGACAATGATTTGAAAAGGTTCAAAGATAACGTCATGAAACGGATTACAACACTTGCCAAAGATCTGGTAAAAGTATGTAATCAGGTTGGAGACAAATACGGTATTCCGGTGGTGAACAAAAGAATTGCGGTCAGCCCCGTTGCCGTAGTGGGCGCCTCATTTTCATCGTTACAGCTTGTTGAAATCGCCAAAATGCTCAATGCGGCGGCTGAAGCGGTCGATGTCGATTTTATCGGCGGATTTACGGCACTTGTTGAAAAGGGGATGGCCAGGGGAGATCGGGAGCTGATCCGGGCAATTCCACAGGCGCTTGCCGAAACGAATCGGGTTTGCGCTTCCGTGAATGTTGCATCGACCCTGGCCGGTATCAATATGAATGCTGTTTTGAGAATGGGCAAAGTGATCAAGCAGGCAGCTGCGTTAAGCAAACAACAAGACGGCATCGCCTGTGCCAAGCTTTGCGTTTTTGCCAATATGCCCCAGGATATCCCGTTTATGGCCGGCGCTTATCTGGGTATCGGCGAACCCGATGCCGTCATCAACGTCGGCGTCAGCGGTCCCGGCGTTGTAAAAAAAGCCATCGACCGTGCCCTTGGATCAAAAGGTAATATTGATTTGGGACGCATTTCAGAAATCATTAAACGTACGGCCTATAAAGTGACACGGGTGGGCGAATTGATTGGAAGGGAGGTGGCCGAAAATCTGAATATTTGTTTCGGCGTGGCAGACCTTTCCCTTGCCCCGACACCTCATGTCGGAGACAGTGTGGGTGAAATATTTCAAAGTCTGGGTCTTCAAAGCATCGGTGTCCCCGGGACAACGGCGGCACTGGCACTTTTAAATGATGCCGTTAAAAAAGGCGGTGCATTTGCAAGTTCACATGTGGGGGGATTGAGCGGCGCATTTATTCCGGTCAGTGAGGATCTCAATATCGGCAAGGCCGTTGAAGAAGGCCACCTTTCCTTAGAAAAGCTTGAGGCTTTAACCAGCGTGTGTTCAGTGGGGTTGGATATGGTGGCCATACCAGGAGACACATCCGAAGATACCATTTCGGCAATCATTGCAGATGAGATGGCCATTGGGGTCGTCAACAAAAAGACCACCGCCGCCCGCCTGATTCCGGTACCCGGGAAAAAAGCAGGAGAGCGGGCTTTTTTCGGCGGCCTTTTAGGTGAATCCGCTATTATTGCGGTGAACAATGCAAAAGGGTCGAATCCGTTTATCAGACTGGCCGGCCGTATTCCCGCCCCTATTCACAGCCTGACAAATTGAGACCTTTGCAAAACGCCCCTTTTCGCCCAATTTCTGCGTCACACTCAAATTTTAATCCTCAAAATACTCAATGTATTCCTGCGGTTAAAATTTTCGCGTTCCTTGGACTTGAATAAAAATGAGCGTTTTGCAAAGGTCTCAAATTAAGCCCTTTAAGCTTAGCCTTTTGGATGACAATCGTTGCAACTGGTCGGAAGGGTTGCTTCCTGTTTTTCCATCGCCTCGTAGGACATCTCCAATTTTTTCTGCTTTTCTTTTAATTTTTTGTGGCACCCGATGCAATTTTCATGATAGGCATATTTGTAATATTTTATGCCTTCTTTTGTGTAAGCCAGGTAACGTGTCGGTTTTTTCGGTGCCTTCAAAAGGTCGTGACAATTTGATGCGGTGCAGTTGGAGATTTTGACGGTACTTTCCCATTTGTGATGGCATGTCCGGCAGTCATAGGTAAAATGTTCGCTGTGATTGAATTTGACCGGAGACCTCTCCGGCTTGACCGAGGGGGGTGGTTTGAGCTCGATGACGCCCATGGGGACGCACATATCTTCAAGGGCTTTTTTTGATTCGCTTTTATCCTGTCCGGAAACATTCAGCGCCATTCCGAAAACAAAAATCACCGCCAGACACAATACCCCTACCTGTAATTTGCGCATCCTCTTCCTCCTCATTAATAACTATAACATGTATATTTCCTAACAATTACTATTTTTTATAGTCTTGGTACGATTTGAAATATTCGGCTAAGTTTATTTGTAAGCAGGCTGTATTGAAATAAGACAACACTTATGCTAAATAATAATAAAAATTTCAATGAAAAAGTGATAACAAGCACTTTTTTTTTAAGAACGCACTTTAAGGATAACTTAAGATGGAGATTACCTTTTACGGCGCGGTACGGGAAGTCACCGGCTCTATGCATCTCATCGGGTCACGAGACAATCGCATTTTACTCGACTGCGGCATGTTTCAGGGGCGGCGAAAAGAGACCAATGAAAAGAACCAAACCCTTCCGGTTGACCCGGGAACCATTACCAACGTTGTGCTCTCTCACGCCCATATCGATCATTCCGGCCGGATCCCTATTCTGACGAAAAACGGTTTCAACGGACGCGTGCTCTGTACGCGTGCCACAGCAGATGCCAGTATTTACCTTCTCAAGGATTCAGCCCATATTCAGGAATCGGATGCCGATTATCTGAACTATAAAACCGTTCGATCTTTCCTGTCGGGATTGAATACCTCCGGTCCGAATAAAAAGATCTCGAAGAAAAAACTCGATCATGTCAAGAAAGAGCTGAAACATGAGGGGCATCGGATAAACACCGAAAAAATCAACGAGCTCCTTGTGAAATATCGTCTTGAAGGGGTGACGCCGCTGTACGACATCGAAGATGCACAAAACGCACTCGGATTCTTTGAAGGGTATCCCTACCGCACACCGGTGACCATCGGGAAAGAGGCGATCTGTACATTTTATGAGGCGGGTCATATCTTGGGATCGGCCATATCCATTCTTAAATTCCATGAAAACGGCCGGCCATATACCATCTGTTATACCGGGGACATCGGCAGATTCGATAAACCGATCATCAAAGACCCCGCGCATAATTTTTTAGACGGCGACCTTGATATTGATTTGATGATTATGGAAAGCACTTACGGGGATCGGATCCACGGACCGTTGAAGGATTTAAAGCCGCGGTTGAAGGAGATTTTCACCAAAACTTTTGAAAGAAAGGGGACGGTGATTATACCGGCTTTTGCTTTTGGTCGAACCCAGGAACTGTTGTATATGATTCATGAATTATACAACGACGGTGAAGTTCAACGAATGCCCATATATGTGGACAGCCCCCTGGCTACCGATATCACCCGGGTCTTTGGAGAACACCCGGAGGTTTATGACAATGATACCCATGAGACCTTTTTAAAGAGAGGGCAAAACCCGTTCCTTTTTCAAGCGGTTCATTTTGTCGGTTCGGTGGAAGAATCCATGGCCCTGAACCGGGAAGAAAATCCGCACATCGTCATTGCGGCGTCGGGGATGTGTGAAGCCGGACGTATCCTTCATCACCTGCGCCATAAAATCCACAACCCCCGGCACACGATCCTCATTGTCGGTTATATGGCCAGAAATACCCTGGGATGCCGCATCCTCGATCAGGGCGAAGCCTATGAAAAATCGGGGCGAAAAGGTCCACCCCCTCTATTGAAGTTTTTAAACAAAACCTATCCGTTAAACGCGCATGTTGAAAAGCTTGACGGCTTTTCCGCCCATGGCGATAGAAACGAGATGCTCAGTTTCCTCAAAAAAGCCAACCTGAAAATAAAAAAGATCGCCGTGGTTCATGGTGAGGAAGATCAATCCCTGGCATTTGCACAACATTTGCAAAATGAAGGTTTTCCGGCATTCGTTCCCCACCCGGGGGAGACGATTCGCATGGATCCCGATTGATGAAAAAAGCGCAAAGTCTACCCGCCTGTAGCGGCGTCGGGGGCGACCATGGCTCAAGGCTGAAAGTTTACCCGCCTACGGCGGCGCCAGAGGCGACCAGGGCTCAAAGTTCCAAGGGAAATGATTCCAATGAAATCGGATCGATGAGCGGCTCCGCACCCCCGGATAAAGACTTTTCTTTTTGGGCCGTGGTTTTTACGATATTTATCTGCACGCTCTTCGGCGCCAATGCAGTGGCCATTAAAATCAGCCTAAAGGGTCTGGGGGTGTTTACCACGGCCGGCATCCGATTCGGCATTGCCTCCATTGCCATTTTTGTATGGGCGAGAATCACGGGACGATCTTTTAACATTAAAAAAGAGCAGATCGCTCAGTTGATGGTCATCTCCGTGGTTTTTACCATCCAGCTTTCTCTTTTCTACCTTGGGCTCAGTAAAAGCAATGCCTCCCGCGGCACCCTTCTCGTGAATTTTCAACCTTTTTTTACCCTGTTTCTCGCGCATTTTTTTATCCCCGGCGATCGGATTACAAAAAGGAAAATCATGGGCCTTTTGATGGGATTTTTCGGTGTCGCTTTTGTATTTTTGGAAAAAAAAGGCGTGAAGACCCATTTGGACGTCGGGGATTTGATGATACTGGCGGCTGCTTTTCTCTGGGCTTGCAATGCCGTATATACAAAACGGATCATCTCATCCTTCCAGCCGTTTCAGATCGTCTTGTTCCCGATGATATTTTCCGTGCCCTTCTTTTTTTTGGGCGGTGTTTTGTGGGACGGACATATGATCGGTTTTGTCGATGCCGAAATTATCGGCGCGATGGCATATCAAAGTCTTATTTCGGCGACATTCGGCTTTGTGGCCTGGAACAGCATGTTAAAAAGATACGGCGCCGTGGCCTTGCATTCTTTTATCTTTGTTATGCCCATCACCGGCGTTTTGCTGGGAGGGCTGATCTTGAAAGAACCGATAACCATGAATATCCTCATCGCTTTGCTCCTGATCGTTTCGGGAATTCTGGTGATCCATTATAAACTAAAAAAACCGATGCCGCTTTATCCGTTGGGGAGAAACGTCTAACCACTTCTAACCACTTCCAAAGTCGGCAGTTGAAAAAAATAAACGGCAATGGTAATAAATAGTTGAGCCCTCGGGGAGTTTTTCCTCTAAATCCTTGAGGAGAGCGGAATGGATAAACTTTTTTTTAAAATCGGATGCTGTTTGAGTGGCTTAGGGATCGTTGGAAAGAACAGGTTTATTCCGAAATTATGTCTCTAAAAGAATTTAAAATGATGAATTTAACCGGTTGATATCTTGAAGATAATACCCTGTTCTTTCCTTACGATCCCTTGCCGCGAGTTCATGCGGTTTAAAAAAAAAAGTTTATCCATGGAGCGCCTGTTCGGAAAACACCCCGACTCCTCAAATAGTTATAAAATCTAAAGCGCCTATGCCAAAAGGGCCAAACCATGTTCAACCCGTTTCGACATTTTCGTTTTAATCTGGTTTCAAAGCTGATTCTACCCGTGGGACTCATTTTGCTTTTGAGCCTATCGATATGGGCCTATTACAACATTAAATACCAGACCCAAAAGATCATGAGAGATATCATGGTGGAAACCGACAGGTTGAGCAATACCATCATTCTGGGCACCCACTATGCCATGATGTTGAACTCCAGAGCCGACATCAACCATATCATCAACAATATCAGCAAACAAAAAGAAATCGACACGATTCGCATATACAACAAAAAGGGGCAGATAAAGTTTTCAAACCGTCCTTCGGAACTCAATCTGATGACCAACATAAAGGCCGAAGCCTGTGATGTGTGTCACCGGAAAGATCCGCCGCTGGTGGAACTCGGGCTGGCGGAAAAAACCAGAATCTTTTCTTCTTTAAAAGGCCATCGCCTTTTGGGAATTATCAGCCCCATCCGAAATGAAAGCGGCTGTTCGTCCGATGCCTGCCATGTGCACCCCACGGGAAAGAAGATCCTGGGGGCGCTGGATGTGGTTGTCTCCTTGGAGAAGACGGATAAGAGCATCGCTTTTCTTAGAAACAGCAACATTGCCCTGGCTGCTTTTGCGTTTCTTCTCACATCCGCCATTATATTTATCTTTGTATTGAAATTCGTCAATCAGCCCATAAAAAAACTGATCGATGCCAGCCAGCTTATCGCAAAAGGCGAGTATTTGAGCAATATCGACATCGACCAAAATGATGAAATGGGCCAGTTGTTTGTCGCCATCAATAAAATGGGCAAAAAAATTGCCGCCAAACAGACCGAACTCAAAAGACAGCGGGACGAATACCAGAACCTCTTTGAGCTGGTTCCCTGTTTGATTACCATTCAGGACAAAAACTATCAGCTTGTCAGTTATAACAAAGAATTTGAAGAAACGTTTAATCCAACACCTAAAGACTTCTGCTTTCGTGTTTATAAACAGCGTGAGAAAAAATGCGAAAACTGTCCCGTGGAAAAGACATTCAATGACGGGAGATCTCATTACGGACAGGAAACCGGCAAAGACAAAAACGGCAACACCACACACTGGCTCGCCAGGACATCTCCCATTCGGGACGTCCGCGGAAATGTCGTTTCGGTCATGGAAGTTTGCCTCAATATTACGCGTATGAAGCAGCTTGAAGAGCGGCTTGAAAAATCCGAAAAAAAATATTATGCCATTTTCAATAATATCCCAAATGCTGTTTTTGTATTGAACATGAATACTTTCGAAATCCTCGATTGCAATAAAAGCGTTAAAGATTTGTATGGATTCGAAAAAGATGAAATCACCGGCAGATCGTTTCTGGATTTGTTTCTGGATGAGGAAAAGGATCACTTTGCGTTTAAAATCATGACATCCGCCTATATTAACCAGGTGAAGCAGGTTAACAGCAACGGCAAAACTTTTTTTGCGGCCATCCGGATATCACCGTCGGAATATCTGGGACAAAAAGTACTTCTGGTGACGACCAGCGATATCACCAAGCGGCTTGAAACCGAACAGCAGCTCATTCATGCGGGCAAGATGGCAACGCTGGGAGAAATGGCAACCGGTATTGCTCACGAATTGAACCAACCCCTCTCGGTTATTAAAGCCGCCGGCGGCTATTGCCTAAAAAAAGCGCAAAATAACACAATTATTAAAAACAAAGACTTTTATACCATGCTTGAGAAGATCGATCGCAATGTGGATCGCAGCGCCGACATTATCAGTCACATGCGGCAGTTCGCACGGAAGTCGTCGGTGGTGTTGGCCGAAGTGCAGGTCAACGAAATATTGAAAAGAGCCCATGACATTTTCAGCCAGCAGCTTAAAGTCAGAGGCATTGAAGTGGCCTGGGATATCGAACAAGACCTACCGACCATTATGGCGGATTCCAGCCGGCTGGAACAGGTGTTTATCAACCTGCTTTTAAATGCGAGAGATGCCATAGAAGAAAAATGGCGGTCATCGGAGCGCGCCATGGGCACGAAAAAAATTACACTCAAAACCGCACTGGAAGGAAATATGGTGGTTGTTGAGGTCAAAGATACGGGTATCGGGATTTCAGAAGATATCGCCGATAAAATATTTGAGCCGTTTTTTACCACCAAGGAAGTCGGTAAAGGGACCGGTCTTGGGCTTTCAATCAGTTATGGCATTATCAAAGACTGCCACGGAGATATCAAGGCGGCCATGAACGAACAAAAGGAGACGTGTTTTCATATATTTTTTCCGGCAAAGGAATCCAAACTATGAAAAAAACCATTTTACTGGTGGATGACGAGGACGATCTTAGGGAAGTTTTGGATATCTCTTTGACCGATATCGGGTATGATGTTCTGACCGCTGAAAACGGCGCGCAGGCAATGAACATCTTAAAAGAGACCGACGTTCCGGTGGTCATTACCGATATCAAAATGCCCGGCATCGACGGCATAGACCTGCTTCGAAAAATCAAAAGCAACCATCCGGAAACAGAGGTCATTATGTTGACAGGTCACGGGGATCTGAATCTTGCCATAAAAAGTTTAAAGCATGAGGCAACTGATTTTGTAACAAAACCGATTAACGACAATGTGCTGGAACTGGCGATCCAAAGGGCCTTTGATAAAATCCGGATGCGGAAAAAGCTAAAGGAATATGACCGCAACCGGGCGATGTATGATCTTTTAATCAACGAGCTGATTCAGGAAGATGTCATGATCATCGGGTCCGACTACCGGATTCTGGATATCAATGAAACCCTTCTTAAAAAATTGGGTTTACAGCGAAAAGAAGCAGTCGGTCGATACTGCTATGAAATTACCCACAGACTGACCCGGCCATGCTCCGGTGAAGATCATAAATGTCCCCTCGCGGATACCCTCAAGACCCGGAAGCCGACGAAAGAAACCCATGTCCACAAAGATAAAGACAATAAAAATGTCTATTATTCAATCTCCGCGTACCCGTTTTTTGAAAACGGAGAGATCATCGGCGCCATCGAGCTTGCCCGGGATATTACCGCGGATATCAATACCCGGCAGGCGATGATGCAACAGGACAAGCTGGCTTCCATCGGCCGGTTGTCCGCCGGTGTTGCCCATGAAATCAACAACCCGCTGACCACCATCCTGACAACGGCCATGTTGAGTCAGGAAGAAATTGATTCCGAAAGTCCCCTATATGAGGAACTGGAAACCATCACCAATGAGACCCTTCGCTGCCGGAAGATTGTTTCCAGCCTTCTCGATTTTGCCCGTCAAACAAAACCGGCTAAAAAACTTCACAACATCAATGACATCATTGACGAGTGTATCCATCTCACCCGAAAGCAGGCCGAGTTCAAGGATATCAAAATACAAAAAGCGCTTTCCGAGAGCGTTCCGGAATTGTTGCTGGATAAAGAACAGATGCAACAGGCCCTCATCAATCTTATCCTTAATGCCACCGACGCCACTGAACCCGGGGGCCGGATTAGAATTTCAACGGAAGTTTTACCCGACAATCAATTCGTGACCGTAACGGTGAGCGATACCGGCAAGGGGATTGCCGACGAGGTTATCGATAAAATATTCGAACCGTTTTTTACCACACGGGAGATCGGGACCGGCCTTGGTCTGGCCATTACACACGGTATCGTCGGACGGCACGGCGGCGATATCGGCGTGCAAAGCCGGCCGGATCATGGTACGACATTTACCATCAGGCTCCCCTTCAACCGAGGAAATCAAGATGGCCGCGCGTAAACCGCTGATTCTCATTATCGATGATGAACCGGCGATTTGCCGGAACTGCGTCAAAATACTCTCTAAAATGGATTATGACGTCCGCTATGCGCTGAGCGGGCATGAGGCATTGAAGATGGTGGACGACACCATGTTTGACGTGGTGGTCACCGATTTAAAAATGAGCAATGTGGGCGGTATGGAAGTTCTTAGGCGATTGAAAGTATGCTGCCCGGAAACCATGACCATCGTTATCACCGGTTATGCCAGCGTGTCTTCGGCCGTTGAGGTGATGAAGATGGGCGCTTTCGACTACCTGCCGAAACCTTTCACCCCCGTGGAGCTGCGTGCGGTCGTTGGACAGGCGTTGACCCAAAAAGAGATGCTGACTCAAAACAAGCAGCTTTTGGAACAGAAACAGCGCCGAAAATCGGTTTCTCATCAACTGATCGGGGAGAGTCCGAAGATTAAAAAGGTCATTTCCATGGTTCAAAAGGTCGCTCCCACCGACGCGACGGTACTGGTCTGCGGAGAGAGCGGAACCGGCAAGGAGTTGATTTCAAGGGCGATTCACGCCAACAGTAACAGAAGCAGCAACGTATTTTTTGCCGTTGATTGCGGGACATTGTCGGAAACCCTCCTGGAAAGCGAGCTTTTCGGGTATACCAAGGGAGCGTTTACCGGAGCGCACCATGACAAGGACGGCATCTTTAAATTGGCGGACGGCGGCACCGTATTTCTCGATGAAATCAGCAATATCGGCTTGGTCGTTCAGAGTAAGTTGCTGAGATTTATTGAGAATCGAGAATTCTTGCCCTTGGGGAGCACCCGGACCCAAAAAGTGGATGTCCGGTTGATATTTGCCACCAATCAGAATCTTGAAGAAATGGTGAAAGAGGGATCTTTCAGACAAGATTTCTATTATCGCATTTTCGTATATCCGATCCTTATTCCTCCGTTAAAAGAAAGAAAGGCGGATATTTTGCCCATTTCCTATCATTTTCTGCATCAGTTTTGTCTTGATTTCGGAAAAAAGATCACTGGATTCGATGAAGATGCCGCGGCACGCCTGACCGGGTATGATTGGCCGGGCAACGTCCGGCAACTGAGAAATGTTGTCGAACGGGCGGTCATTTTGTGCGAAAAAGAAAAAATTACCCATAAAGAGCTTCCACTTTTGGGAGAGATGGCCGACATCGAAGAACTGTTCGAGCATGTTCCTGAAACCAATGAAGCCCTTAAACGCGTTAAAAAAGAAATTCGTCGGAAAGCGGTGATAAAGGTCGAAAAAAATTTCATAATGAACGCTTTGACGAAAAACAATTGGAATATCACCCAGGCCGCACGGAAGGTAGGGCTTCAAAGAACCAACTTTCAGGCACTGATGAAAAAACACAATATCAAGCTGCCCAAAAACAATAAAACGGATGTATAGAAATCACCACGAAGGACACGAAGACCACAAAGAAATAAAAAATAATTAATAATTTTCAAATTCGTGAACTTCGTGGGTTTAATAAAAATGTGTTTTGTTTGGTTTTTGAGAGCTTATTCATTTCGAGTCAATTCAAAATGGATTAATATACTCTGTATATTTTTTTTATACATATTGCGAAATTTTTCAAAAACCCTTGGAAGCGAACACCGGCCTGTTCCAGCCCTTTCAGCTTTCGCCCTAAATTTTAGATAATATCGTTTAATAACAATATGTTATTTTTAGATACCCCCCATTCATCCGTCATTCGAATACCGTCAACACGCATCTCATAAGCATAATGGTCACTGTATATTTATTTTATACGTTTGTGGTAGAAACAGCCGCTGCTTTTTTGATTAATACCTATTATATCAATAGCATATAATTTTTATCCATATCTGGCATACATCATGCATTCGATAATAGCCAAAACAACTTATTCAGAAAAAAACCATTTAACATGATAAAGAATCCAAATTGAAAATTTCTTAAAGGAGGAAAAATGGCAACTGCAGCAAAGATAATGGTCGTGGATGATGAAGCGCAAATTTGTCAAAATGTAGAAAAAATCCTTTCAAAAAATGATTACGAAATCGTTCACGCAACCAGCGCCAAAGAAGCCTTGGATAAAATGGCGAAAGATTCCTTCGCGCTGCTCATTTCCGATATCGTAATGCCGGAAATGAACGGGCTGGAATTGCTGAAACTGGTTAAAAAGGAATGGCCGTTGACAAAAGCGGTCATCATGACCGCCTATGCTTCCACCGATACGGCGGTTAAAGCCATACGCCTGGGCGCCCTGGACTATATTTCCAAACCGTTTACGCCGGATGAGCTGAGATCGACGGTGGATCTGGCTCTGTCCGGAAAACTGGTGGAGGCCCCCACCACGGAAAAGGAAAAAGAGATTATCGATGTCGATATACCCTTCGACAGAGAAGAGGTGGCAAAATACGCCGGTGACGACTATACCGACAAACTCGGACCTTCGGATATGCCGGTGGTGGAGGCTGCTCCCGAAACATTGGAAAATTACTGCGCCGTGGGCAGTATGGTGTGTGATATTTTCAAAAAATTGGGGAATACCTGTAAAGGCGGAAACAAGACCGGTGAATGCCCGCAACTGAAAGCCAGAAAGAAAAAGGGCGCCAAAGAAAAAGGCTTTGATTCAAAAAAACTGATCGGGATCGACTATCCGTTCTCCTACGAAGAAGTGGCATCCGTAACCGGTCCTGAATATGTGCTGAACCTGCAGCATGAAGGCGTATCCTTTATACCCTATGAGCAGCTCAAAAAGAATGTGGCACAAATGATGGAGCAAGCGTCCGAGGTTTCGGCAGATGTCATTGAATTTCCGAAAGAAGCCGCCAAGGCAAGGATTCTGGTCATTGACGACGAGGTCGCCGTTAACAACAATATTCGTAAAATACTCTCAAAGAAAGATTTCCATGTGGATCAGGCGGTGTCCAAAGCCGAGGCCCTTGAAAAGATCGAAGAAAACGAATATGCGCTGGTGTTGCTGGACCTGAAGATTCCCGAAGTGAAAGGCCTGGAACTTTTGAAGGCAATTCGGGACAATAGACCCGAAACCCTGGTCATCATCATTACCGGATATGCCAGTATCGAAACCGCCGTTGAAGCTTCGAGAATGGGCGCGGTCGATTACCTGCCCAAACCGTTTACGCCCGAAGAAATCCGAAACGCCACTGAAAAAGCCTTCCAACTTGCCGCTTAAATCTGCTGGAGCGTCTTCCGAATCTGTCTTTGGGTTTGGAAGACGCTCAAAAAAACATCGACTAGAAGATATTTCAAAATTCGTCAAGCGCAAAACTATCACAATTAATCCCGATAAATACTGCTTCCAAAATCGATAAAATAGCCGTGAAGACGCATTTGAATCTCGATACATAAAACAACGCTCCGCGAAAACGTGTATCTCTTTCCAACCAACCGAAACTCGTCCTTAAGCACCCGTAAGCCCGGACCTTGCCTGAGTTGTCCATCCATAAATGGTCTTTTTGCCCAATATCTGCGTTATGCTCAAAAAATAATCCTCGGAATATTATTCATATGCCTGTGGTTATTTTTTTCGCATGTCTTGATCTTGAACAAAAATCCTCATTTATGGATGGGCAATAGATAGGCCCTTGCAAAAGTAAAACAGGTTGAACCTTTGATCATAACCGTGTATAGTAGTTAACAAAACGTATATCTCAAAAGTCGCGAAATGGATCCTGTGCGAGGCCTTTTTAAAAGAGACCTTTGAAAAATGCCCATTTTTGTTCAAGTTCAAGGAAGACGAAAATTTTAACCGCAGGAATACATTGAGTATTTTGAGGATTAAAATTTGAGTCTAACGCAGAAATTGGGCAAAAAGGGGCGTTTTGCAAAGGTCTCTAAAAGTATGTATAAAGGAGGGGATTATGCCGACTTACGAATTCATTTGCGAAAAATGCAAGAAACTCTTTTCCTTGATGATGAAGATTTCAGAGTATGAAAAGAAAAAGTTTCAGTGCCCGAAATGCAAGAGCAAAAAGGTGAAGCAGCAGATTACTTCTTTTCAAACGATTACCTCCAGCAAGAGCTGATTCCTCACGGCGGTTCAACGCAGTCTATGTTTTAGATATGTGAATCGTCTTTGTGTCTTATCGTTTTGTATGCCCATGGCCAGGGCATTTATGGCGCCCACCATCACCACCAGGTTTCGTCCTCTTGTTACGGCGGTATAGATGAGATTGCGCTGGAGAAGAATATAATGCTGGGGCAGGACGGGCATCACGACTGCCGGATATTCGGAACCCTGTGATTTGTGCACTGAAACGGCATAAGCCAACACCAATTCATCCAGTTCATAAAACTCGTAAACAACGTGCCGGCCGTCGAACAACACCGTAATCTCGTTTTCATCCGGCTGAATGCCGGCAATCCTGCCGATGTCTCCGTTGAACACTTCCTTGTCGTAATTGTTCCGTATCTGCATGACCTTATCGTTTACCCTGAAATTGCGGTTCCCCCGTATAATTTCATCTTGGGAAGGGTTCAGGCTTTTTTGCAGTTCCGCATTGAGATTGTCGGCTCCCACCACGCCTTTATGCATGGGCGTCAACACCTGGATATCATGCACCGGGTCCAGATCAAAACGTTTCGGGATGCGTTCTTTGATCAATTCCAGAATGATCTCTAAAACTTTTTCAGGATCTTCCTGTTGGATGAAATAAAAGTCATTGCCCGGAGCATGGTCTTCAAATACGGGAAGGATGCCGTTATTGATTTTATGGGCGTTGACGATAATTCTGCTTTCTCTGGCCTGTCTGAAAATTTCATTGAGTTCCACCACCGGGACGACATGGGATCCAATAATATCGTTTAAAACATTCCCCGCACCCACCGATGGCAGTTGGTTGATATCCCCTACCAGAATAACGGTGGCAAAGGTCGGTATGGCCTTTGTCAAATGGTACATCAGCACGGTGTCGATCATGGAAACTTCGTCCAGGATGAGAAGATCGCAGGACAGCGGCTTTTCTTCGTTCTTTTGAAATCCGCCTTTGGCAAAACTGTACTCCAGGAGTCGATGGATGGTTCTGGCTTCATGACCGGTGGCTTCACTCATTCGTTTTGCGGCTCTTCCCGTGGGAGCGGCCAAATGTATTTTGATCTTGAGCTCAGAAAAAATTTTCAAAATCGCAGTGATGATGGTGGTTTTTCCGGTGCCGGGTCCGCCGGTAATGACCATGATCTTGTTTTCGAGGGCACATCGGACGGCTTCGGCCTGATTTTCCGCCAGACGGATATCCAGCCGTTTCTGGATCCATTGGAGGGCGTTTTGGGCATTGACGCTGCGGATGGACTTGGGTGCGGCGGACAGGGTCTTCAACCTTGCGGCGATGCCGGTTTCACACAGATGAAACTTGGCCAGATAAACGCTTTTGTTGTTTTTCCTAAATTCATCGATGCTTTCGTTCAAATCTTCGAGAACGATTTGTTTATTAATGGCGAGATCGCCGATGGCCTGGACAATCGCATCTCTTTCGACATCCAGTGTCTCCCGGCTCTTTTTAACGAGATATTCATACGGGTAAAAAACATGGCCGTCATCGGACAGTTGATGAAGCACATAGAGGATGCCGGCTTTGATCCTTTTGGGCGAGTCTTTGGGGAAACCGAGCTTTTGGGCAATACTGTCGGCAATCACAAAACCGATGCCGAAAATATCCATTGCAAGGCGATAAGGATTTTCTTTGACGACGGCAACGGATCGATTTCCATACTGTTTAAATATTTTTGTAGCATAGCCGGAACCGACGCCGTGGGACTGGAGAAACAACATGACATCTCGAATCTCTTTTTGTTCTTCCCACGCATTTTGAATCATGGCAATGCGTTTCTTGCCGATACCGTCAACCAGTGCCAGTTTTTCGATGTCGTTTTCGATGACATCCAGCGTCTTTTCTCCGAATTTTTTAACGATACGGCTTGCGATTACCGGTCCCAGGCCTTTGATGAGTCCGGAACCAAGGTATTTTTCAATGCCGAAAATTGTTGCCGGGATCGCGGTTTTGTATTCTTTTATCTTGAACTGCTCGCCGAACTTGGGATGGGTGACCCATTCGCCTTTCATGTTTAACATTTCCCCGGGCGTCGGAGACATCAAATAACCCACAACGGTAACCAGATCCTGCCGCCCGTAAATCTTGACCCTGGCAATGGTATACCCGTTTTCCTCGTTGGTGAAAGTAATTCTTTCAACCTGCCCTGAAAGCGCTATTTCCTTTAAACCCATTACGCCAATCTTCCATTATTCCCGCCGAGACGCAGGCCCTGCAGGCCGGAGGCCAATTGTGAGCGAAGCGAACGAACTTATACCCAGTCGGGCAATTTAATATCGGATCCCAATTCACTGCAGGGAATAAAACATTTGATGTCGATGACAGGGGAGCCGTCGCGCGCATCGATCTCCTCGATAAAAATGGTGGTATCTTTTATGGACCGTATTTTACAAATCGTCAGTCCGATCAGATTGGGCCTTAGGGGTGAGTGGGTGGCAAACACGCCCGTTAACGGGATTTGTTTGTTTTTTCTCGGATGCACCTGCATGGTTTTTCTTTTCCCGGGGGTATCGTTTTCATGAAACCAGTACAAGACGGCAATATGGGAAAAACCATCCAGCCCCAAAAACGCGTCACGATAGGTCCGGTCGATTTCGATCCGGGCGCTGTCCTTTTCTTTTCTGATAATGCCCAGCGGGACAACATAAAAGCGGTTTTTCATTTTCATCCTCCTTTCCGCCCTTGATTCTCTCAAGTCACCGGGAACTTTTCAAGACCTATCGCCGATAAAATCAAAAAATTAAGGACAAATCACATTTGCCAC
>CAZQAF010000004.1:40284-94909 GCA_964591175.1 uncultured Desulfobacteraceae bacterium
AAGGCACCAAAGATTCCTTTTTATTGTTTTTTGGTGCCTTGGTGTCTTTGTGGCAAGAAAAAGGTGTTGAAAATTACGTTTCAGTCGGTTGGAAAAAAATACATGCTGTCGCGGAGCGGTCTCCAGTGCACTGGAACACTGGAGTCAAATAGGTCGGCCTGTTAATGACATATTGCCCCATGGTCGACAATTATGATATAGCAATAAAAAAATCGGTTTTTAAGCATCCATGAAATAAAAAGATCCGACCAAAGGAAGATGATATGAAATTTTTTATTGCAGAACAAAACATCGGGGACGACGCCACAAAGGAACAGGTCGAAAAACTGATCGAGATGCTCAAATCCAAAGGCTGGGATGTTGAATACGGGGTTAAACGAAATAAGGCCACCGACGTCTCGGAATTTGGAAAGGAAGAAGAGATCCAGTCCAGATTTGCCGATGATTTTATGGCCTGCTTGTCCCAAATGGACGCTTAATATATGTATACATAAATACGGTGTCGTATTTATGTATTAGTGCACTTGGAACCCTAATTGATCATAAACAAATATTCTATCGCATTGGAAATTTAGCCGTCCGCTCCCCCCCACAGCATCAGAAGACCTAAAACAGGAGTAGACTGTTTGGTTCTGAAAACCTGCCGTTCCTTTCCCCCGGCTCATCCTTGAACCAGAGCGGCGTTGGCCGTTCTTTGTCGATTGGAGATTCAAAAACACGCCCGAATCCTCGATATCGGCTGCGGTTCCGGAATTTTAGGACTTGCGGCTGCCTTGAGAAGCGGCGGGGTTGTGCTGGGATGCGATATATGGATGGGCTCCATACGCGCATCTATACGAAATACGGCCTTGAACCGGATGCAAGACCGGTTCCACTTCTTTTGCGGATCAACAGACGCTGTTTCAGGAAAATTCAACCTGGTCCTCGCCAACCTGCAGGCGCCTGTTCATGCGCAGATATTCGATCATTACCAGCGCCTTTTGCCGCAGAAGGATAATTTGCTGGTGGTCTCGGGTTTCGATGATTTTCATGGGTTGCGAATGAAAAAAGAACTTGTCCAACAACAATCATAAATCATCGATCCAACAGACGGGCAGGGTCCACCGGTATGGGGCCGACAGTTATGCCCCAATGGAGATGGGGTCCCGTGGCGCGGCCGGTTTTGCCCACCCGGCCGATGACGTCGCCCTGCTTAACCGCGTCGCCGACTTTCACCGAGATGCGATTCAAATGCATGAAAATCGATTGCACGCCCAGGCCGTGGTCGATGATCAGCGTCTTTCCCATCAGATACATGTTCCGTGCCGCGAGCCGGACGATACCGTCTGCGGGGCAGCGAACCAGTGTGTTCATGGGGGCGGCAAAGTCAAGGCCGTGATGGGGGCTGCGGGGTTCGCCGTTCAATATCCGCTGGCTGCCGAATACGCCCGTGATGGGTCCTTTGACGGGGGCGATAAATCCTTTTTTCAAAAAGAACGGCATAAGATTTGCCGTGGCCATACGCAGGGATCGAACCTTTCGAATGTCGTTTCGGATCCTTTTTACATTTTCCGGCGAGGGATTGACATAAGTGTTGGGCAGACCGTCGATGCGCTGGATCGGCCAGGGATATGCCAGCACCCGGACGATCTTGGACGCTTTCTTTCCGTCGGTCTTCGACCAGACCAAAATATCCTTTTTCCTGAGACGCGAAACGCCGAGGACAAAATAACCCCGGGCGCTTACAGGGTATGGTTTGCCGTTGACATA
This sequence comes from uncultured Desulfobacteraceae bacterium, assembly GCA_964591175.1. Lineage (GTDB taxonomy): Bacteria > Desulfobacterota > Desulfobacteria > Desulfobacterales > UBA11574 > UBA11574. The sequence continues at coordinate 42,034 of CAZQAF010000004.1, forward strand.
AACCGTGGACGGCGGTTCGACCTTGCCCAAGATCATATCGCCTTGATAGGATGTGTCCGGTAAACTGATTTGCAAAGCCTGACAAATGGGTGTGTTTGCCGAAAATAAAAACAGGAGCGTTATTATCAACAATTTTTTCATTGTGTCTTATATTTCCATGGGGATATATTTCATACCGTAATTGAGCAAAAACGCTAAATTGAAATTATTGTAATTCGTATCTACTTGGGATCGGCTGTTGATACCGGCATGGTATCTTTCATACAAGAAATTACTCAATTTGACAAACCTTAAAAGACAGCGTTGCGGCACGTTATGGTTTCGCCCCTTGTAGAAAAATTATTCTGCGCTCATACAATATCCAAAATTCTGAATTTAAAGAAATGCAGGACGGGTTATTTTACACCGGCTATCGGAATCACCAGTTTTTTTACGGCGATATTATTTTTTTTTGCAAACCAGATGACTCAAAAGAGCTTAAATTTATTTTTCAAAACAAGGGCAATGGGGTTAAGGGGTATTTCAAATGGGTTTGTTTGAAGACATCAATGCAGCACGAAAGTTGCTGGATTTGCCTGAACGTGCGACCATGGCCGACATTAAGTCACAATACCGAATCCTGATCCGGAAATGGCATCCGGATCGGTGTAAGGCCGACAAAGATACCTGCAAGGAAATGTCCGCCAAAATCATCGCCGCATACCGGCTCATCAGCGACTACTGTAAAAATTATAAATTTTCATTTTCAAAAGATGAAGTGAGCAACTATTTTTCGGCAGAGGAATGGTGGTTCGAACGTTTCGGGCGCAGCCCGTTATGGGGCAGCGATCAAAAGGAAAAATAAGGGAATTTGAGCGTTACCGGAAACACGTCGTTGTTGAAACGAAAGAACGCCTCTGTTTCACGAAATTTTTCGAGGATTTAGTTTGCCATTGCGGCTTTTTTTTTGTATGAAAAAGGCCGAAGACAAAAAGTTCGGATATTTATTCTTGCAAAACAAACCGGGTGCTTTGCACCCGGATGTAAGTTCAACGTCGAAAGCACTGACCCGTCCGCCTCGCAAGCGAGAGTGTTGCGGGCAGGCGTGCTTTTGCTTTTGTCCGCCATAAAGCGGCGGACAAATTCAAGCCACCCCCTTTGCGGGTGGTCGTTGACTCAGGGAATCTGATACTCAACTCGATTAAAAATTGAATTTAGCGTCTGTTGCTGAATAAGGATAACATTAAGGCCAATATTTATGACAAATACCGACTCTTTTGAATCTCGATCTTTGCTCGTCATGATTGCGGGCGCCAAAGGCGCCGTGGGCTCTACCGTGGCGGCCGCCGTTACCGCCGCAAAAAAGAATCCCGATGCTGTTTTGCCCAGCTTGATTACCCGAGACAGTTTTGGCTATCTGGGACCGGCAGAAAACATTTATGCGGCAGGCTGGGATGCGAACCCTGCGAAACTTGTCGATTGTGTCAAAAATCACGGAGTGCTGCCCGAAAACCTGTGGAAACCGCTTCAGATAGATCTTGATGAAACCCCTGTTTTTATGCCGCCGCCGGAGGATTTGGACTTAAAAGAGCAGGTGGCGCATCTCATGAAGGACATGCAGGGACTCAAACAACAGCACCCTCATGCGCTGCCGGTGCTGATTAACCTCCTGCCGGCCTGCACTCGCTGCCTTCTTGATGATATGAAGGACATAGACGGGCTCTATGCCGATGCGCATCCGGTGAATTTTCCGGACCTGGCCTATGCCGTGGCGGCCATTCTTTCAAAAATTCCAATGGTGAATTTTTCACCCAATCACCTGGAGCTGCCGGTGGTTGTTCAGCAGGCCGTTGAAAACCGGGTGCCGATATCCGGGCGTGACGGCAAGACCGGGCAAACCTATTTCAAAGTCGTGCTGGCCTCGGCGTTGAAAGCCCGGGGGCTATATGTGGATGGATGGTACAGCCTCAATATTCTTGGCAATGCGGACGGGAAAAATCTTATGGACCCCGACCGGGCCGCCGGTAAGGTGGCCAACAAAACCCAGTTGTTGGATGAGCTTCTGGGATATCGCGTGGGAGAGCACTACACGGAATCCACCCATAAGGTTCATATCGATTACTACCCGCCCCGGGGTGACGCCAAGGAAGCCTGGGACGTGGTCGATTTTCAAGGGCTGTTCGGTCTTCCCATGAGTCTTCGTCTGAATATTCAGGGGCGAGATTCCATATTGGCCGCACCCATGGTTCTGGATCTGGCCCGCTGGATGGCGGCCCTGAAAATGGCCGGATTTTCCGGGTCTGTTCCGGACCTGGGGTTCTACTTCAAAAAACCCATCGGCGAAAACCCGCCGCTGAGTTTTCAAGACCAGATCCATCGTCTTCAAAGACTTGAAAAAGAATGTGATGAAAAATGTATGAAACTGTAAACAATAACTTCTGAAAGGAACCAACGTGATATTCGGCTACTCGACCAATGCCTTTGTTAAATTCTCTCTTTTTGAATCTTTGGAAAAAATCGCTGCTTTGGGTTTTCGCGGGGTTGAAGTCATGGGTGACAGGCCCCATCTCTATCCACCGGACTTCGGAACAACGAATCTGAACCGCATTAAAAATGATCTCAAGAAACATGATCTGAGCGTCACCAACTTGAACAGCTTTACCCTCTTTGCGGTGGGCGACACCTATCTTCCGTCCTGGATAGAACCTGAAAAGGAGCGACGGGATATCCGTATTCGACATACCCTGGACTGTATGAAGGTCGCTAAGGATCTGGGCTGCGGCAACATTTCCATTCCACCCGGGGGCCCATTGAACAACCTGTCGAGAAAAGAGGCCATGGCATTGTTTCACAAAGGCCTCGAGCAGGTGATCCCTAAAGCCGAGGAACTGAACGTAAAAATTTTGGTGGAACCCGAACCGGATCTGCTGATGGAAAATACCGAAGAGTTCAAATACTTTATAAAGGATGTTCAATCACGGATGGTGGGTCTGAATTTTGATATCGGCCATTTTTTCTGCGCCGGCGAGGATCCGGCGGCGGCCTTTGAAGCGCTTTTTGAATATATCGGTCACGTTCATTTAGAAGATATTGCAGCAACCAGGGTTCACCATCATCTCATTGCAGGACACGGTGTGATTCAGTTTCTCGACATTTTCAAGGCCATGGTCAATCTGCAATACCAGGGCGACATCAGCCTGGAACTCTACCCCTATGTGGATACGCCGGAATCGGCGGGCCGGGAGAGCCTGAAATATTTACGTCCCATATTTGACAAATCCGGTTTGAACATTACATCGTCACCAGCTATATAAACAAGATACGTGTTAAGGGGGTGCGACCCCCGTTTCACTTTAATCTCCTCCTCGCACTCATGCTGATTTTGGCTTCAACGGTATCTCCCGTACTCAAATTATCGGCTGCTTGAAATCATATGGATTTATAGATTTAAAAAGAAAGGAGAAGAAGTGAATTTACCAAATATTAACGATACAGTGAGCACGAAGCAAGCATTGGAATTATGCCGGTATTTCGGCCTGGATTATCTGGTTGAACGGATTGAATCCAATCCGGAGCGCTATAAGGATTGGAATTTCGACGGATGTTCGGGCTTGCCCGATGAATTGATGGGGTTGTTCACCGGCTGCAACTGGAAGGATATAACTTATAAATGCTGTCTGCCCCATGATCTTTGCTACGGGTATGGTGATCTTGGAAATAAAACTGAGAGAAAAAAGGTCGATATGGAGTTTTACAACAATCTCATAACCAAAGCAGGGATGAGTGAATGGACCGCTTCTGCTTTTCTTGCAGCGGTTCGGATGGGCGGTGCGGAAGTATTCGGACTGTCATTTTCATGGGGATTTGCCCATAAAAAATAGAACTGATTGTTTTAACAAGCATTTTTACAAGAAGTGGTTTCAAAACCTCCTCTCGGTCTCAATCTCTGTGTTAAACTGTGACGCCCAATCCTCGAAATATTCCCGATATTCCTGCGGTTGGCCATCACAGTTTGCCTTGACCTTGAATCCGATTGAAGGTTTTGAAACCACTTCAAGTAAAAAAAAGGAGTCAAAGTGTCTGACATCGAAACCATCTACCGGCAGATCATAGAAAATTCTCAAGATGCCATTCTATTTGCCGATCGAAACGGGATCATTGATTTATGGAATTCAGGGGCCGAGGCGATTTTCGGCTATACCAAAGAGGAAGCCCGGGGGAAAAGCTTAGATCTTATCATACCGGAAAAATTACGTCAGCGGCATTGGGAAGGTTACCATACGGTTATGAAAACGGGTAAAACCCGGTATGGTAAGGAGCTCCTTAAAGTCCCGGCGATTCGAATAGACGGTACGCTTATATCGGTAGAGTTCACCGTCATGCTTATTCGAAGCCAAAGAGACGAAATTATCGGCGTTGCCGCAATCATAAGGGATGTAACGGAACGCTGGATGCAGGAAAAGGAAATGAAACAAAAAATAAAACTGCTGGAAAGCAGGTCTGCGACACAATCGCCCGGTTAACAGGTCAAATGAAATGCTCCGGAAACGTTTTTCCCTTTGGAAACAAGATCGTTGAAGGTTTGAACCGCTTTGTTTGTGTTTTCAGCGATCAGCTGTATATCGCGTTGGCGGGTTTCGGAAGTCAAATCTTTGGATACACGCATATTCTCCGCGTATCCCGTGCCGATAACGATGATATCCGGCGAAGCATCCAAAACATCTTTCATGTCGTTGACATCCACACGGTGGCCTGTTTTGCGCCACCAGTTATCCACGACCCGTCCTTGAATGATCTTAAGATCCTGATGATAGGTTATATCATTTACGATGATGCGGCCACTTGAATATTCTTCAATCATGATAATTTCCCGATCTTTATCGGAACATTGGGCGATGAGATGTCCAATATCACAGCCGATTGACGAATCGATGTCCATCCGCACCGACCAAATTTCAGTGTTTCGATCGTCTGTTTGTTTATGGTTTAGAAAACGTCCGGGCACTAAAAAATTAATCATTCCATGATGTAATTTCAAGATGTTTTGAACAAATCAGGTGATAACTTAAATTACAGTCCGCTGACGGGTTATGGGTTTCATCCATAATTAGTGTCCATCCATAAATGGCCCTTTTTGTCCTGCTCTGCGTTCCGCGGGCTTCCGGCTGGGGCGTACAGACGTACGCCTCACCGAAAACCCTTGTGCGGCCTTGATCAGAACAAAAATTGCTCATTTCTGAATTGGAAACCCATAGCATTCCTTTTGAATTAATGGATGGGCACTAACTAATTAAATAGCTTGGCAAATGTGATCATTTATGTTAGCACGATTCCATATCGAGATTCACCTGTTTTGATACCGCCCGCCGCAAAACAAGGCGCCCGTTATATGGGATATTTTGAAATGCGGCGCCTGTTTGACCGGTGTCGCATCTTCGATCTTGGTTTGCTATGGGTGAAATTTACGGACATTTTTTATTTCGAAGTGGGCAGACCGATATATCAACCCGTCATGAGATTGTTGAAAAATGCAGCTCACCACCGTTACCATTTCCGCGGGAAACAATAATGCTGCTCGTATCGAAGGCGCCCGGCAACTTGACGTTCAACCCGAAGCGGTCAAGGTCACACGGGTCGATGAATCAACTTATACTGTTTCCATAAAGAACATGCCGGGGCAATTCGAGATTTCGGTCTACGAAGATAAGATGGGCGCTGCCATCGAGACAATAACGCCGCCTTTGGGCAGCGGCAGACCGGTGACTGTTGAGGACATTGAACATGCCCTCACCGATCTGGGAGTCACTTTCGGTATAAATAAGGATGCCATCAAAAACAGTGTTTCCGAAGTTGTAGAAACCGGTATTCCCCGAACCGAAATACAGATTGCCGCCGGCGAGCCTGCCGAAACAGGCAAAGACGGGCGAATCGACCTCAAAATCGGTCAAGGTGCCGTCAATAAGGATCCTAATGCCAACAAGATGGTCAAACCGGGCCAGATCATCGCTGTCAGAATATCCGCCGAAAAAGGAAAACCGGGCAGAAACATTTTCAATGAAGAAGTTCCTTTTAGCAGTGGCAAAGAAGTTGATTTTGTTCCGGGAGACAATGTTACCGAGAGCGAAGACGGCAGGACTTTTTTCGCTGCGATATACGGTGCAGCACAGTTAACCCCAAAGAAGGTGTCAATAGAAAATCCGGTCAAGGTAAGCAAGGCCGGGATGTGGGCTAAAATGTCCATATTCCCAAGTCTATCCGATAACAGCAAGCTTACCTGCCAAGATGTGTGTTTAGCGCTGGAACGGTCAGGCGTCATCAGCGGTATTAAAGAAAATTCGATCAAAAAAGCAATTGAAGCCGGCCAACCGATTCGGGACTTCATGGTTGCCGAGGCTGTTCCGGCTAAAGACGGTGTTAACGCCAGGATAGATTTCAAATTCCGCCTTGACGGCAAGGATCCTGAGATTGTCGATGCAGAAAGACGCGTCGGCAAACGGCCCCCGCATTTGATTGTCAAGGAGATGTTTTCGTCCGGCGATGTGATTGCAATAAAAACTCCCCCGGAAAACCCTGTGCATGGAAGTACGATATTCGGAAAGACCCTGGCCGGCGACGAACCCAAGGACATACAAGTTAACGCCGGGGCAAACGTTTCGATTCTCGATGACGGCGTAACATTTGTCGTTGCCGACGGCATATTGGCAGGATATGCGGATTACCGGGACGGTCAAGTATGTGTCGAAGAACCGCTGCATGTGTCGGCGGATAAATTAACGGTTTTTCTTTCCGTCCATCCACCATCGTCCCGGGGCAAAATGATGACCTTGGATTTGGTTGAGAAGCTGGCCGCCGGCCACGGCATCGTCCAGAGTATTGATCGAAACGCCGTTGAACGGGCATTGAATGAGGCTGCGTCGAAAAACATGCCCGTTCATGATGTGGTGGTTGCAGAAGGGAGCGCCCCGCAGCAAGGAGAGGACAGTCAAATTGAACTAAAATTTCAACCCGAGAAAATTGCGGGAACAATTGATGAAATTTCAGGAAAGATTGATTATAAAGAAAGGAAATCAATACAAAAAGTTCGGGCGGGAACGTTGTTGGCCGTCAAGATACCATCCACAACGGGAATAGAGGGGGTGGACATATTTGGCGATGTCATACCTGCGGAACCGGGCAATGAAAAAGGCCTTACGCCGGGGGACAACATTCAGGTTTCGGACGATGGGTGCAGTTTTATATCGGAAATCGACGGTATTGTGTTTCTTTCACCGGAAAACAAAATATGGATTTCAAAAGAGTACAAAGTGCCCGGTGATGTGGATTATTCAATCGGCAACCTGTCAATGGAAGGGTCCTTGGATATCAAAGGCTGGATCCATTCGGGATTCGAAGTAAGGGCCAGCGATGAAATCAAAGTCGGCGGAGGCGTCGAAGACGCTATTGTTGAAGCTGGCGCCGACATCTGCATAAACGGCGGAATCATCGGGTCGGGAGGCGGACATGTACACGCCGGCGGGAAAGTCACTGCCCGTTTTTTTGAAAATGCAAAGGTCCATGCCGACGGCGACATCATCGTCCAAGACGATATATTTAGAAGTGCCGTATCGACCAATGGCAGCCTGACCGCATCTAAAGGAAAGGGTCGTATAAGAGGCGGCTCAATCGATGCTCTCAAAGGCGTCGAGGTTAACGAGATCGGATCGGATGCCGGCGTCAAAACATATGTGAGCGTCGGAATGGATTCAAAGACGCGGAATCTTTTGGCTGATTCCAAAAAACAGCTAAAGCATTTTGAGCGACAAAGGGCTAAGATGGATAAAATTTTAGGCGGTTATGTTAAAAAATATAAACACAAAACGCTTCCCGAAGAAATCAGCCGTAAACTTGAAAAACTGGTTAAGCACAGACGTGAAACATTGCGTAAAGAAACCATGTTGATCAAATTCAAGCGGAGATTCATACAAAAAATCTCTAAAAACGGAACTGAGCCTGTTTCGGTAAAGGTAAAAAAAGCCGTATATAGTGGCGCTAAAATCAGTATCGGCGGTTACGTCTACCATGGCGAAGAAGATCTCAGGGGAAAAACCACGTTTGTTCTGAATGCGGAAAAAGAAGCTGTGGAAATTGTAACATAAATCGATACATGCAGGATTAATGCATAATGTACTATTTGGAGGGCTAAAAAAAATATGGATGTAAATATAATCCGGGCCAAAGATCTGATGCAAACTATAGTCAAGACAGTCCGTAAAGATGTAAAATTGCTGGAGGCCACTAAAATGATGAAGGATTTCAACGTATCAAGTCTTGTCGTTGAGCCTGAAAACGACGGGGATACATTCGGTATTATTACCCGAAAAGATATCGTTGAGACGATTGTCATGGATCCAACCGGAGGCATATCGTTTACCGTCGATGACGTGATGACCAAACCTGCACTTACCGTGAGCAGCAAATTGTCGATTTCGAACTGTCATCAGATGATGCGCATGGTTGGCATAAGAAGGATGCCTGTTGTCGATGGAACCGAATTGGTCGGTATACTCAGCAACACCGACATTTTCACAAAACTGGCCGATGAGATCACATGAACTTACGCGCGGTTCGCTTGAACTCTCAAGACACAAACAGAATACAGACACCGTCAAAATATAACACGACGGTAATTTTTTTTAACGGATCAAATTAGCGAAACGATTCGTGTGATATGATAAGCGGTCAAGTAATCCCGATGGATCGGCTGGGAGAGGGCGGCGGTTGTCGCCCTCTTGCCGTATTTTTGCGAAGCGTCGGCTGTCTTCAACTGAGATTAAGTGATTATCGCGTTCATATTTGAAACGCTCAGTTTAAGTTCTAGTCGTCTTCCCATTTAATACATTCGACGGGGCATGATTCCATGGCTTCTTCAATGCAATCCTCCGGCCCGCCTTCGGGAAGGATGACTTCTGCTTTTTCTTCATCCTCATTGAAAGCAAATACTTCCGAACACAATTCCACACATGACTCACAGCCCACACAATCTTCGGTTTCGATTACAACTCGTTTGCCCATTTTCACTACTCCTTGATGATATGGTATCGGTTGACTCCGTTTTCACGGCTCCGAATCCTATGATAAGATTGTTTTGTAAAAAATCAAGTCTTCAACGGTGTTGATCGGCAACAGGGGAAAAATTACTGTTACCGGTATTGTTGCCGGAGCGCAAGATCTCCGATAACAAGGGCTGCCATCGATTCGACGATGGGCACCGCCCGGGGAACGACGCAGGGGTCGTGACGCCCTTTGGCTGCCAGCACGGTTTCCCTTCCCTGGAAATCCGCCGTCTTTTGCGGCAAACTGATTGTAGAAGGTGGTTTGAACGCGATACGGAAGACAATGGGTTCACCATTGGAGATGCCGCCCTGGACGCCTCCGCTGAAATTTGTCGTGGTCCCCAGCCGCTTTCCTTTTAGTACAAAGGGGTCGTTGTGCTGTGACCCGAACATGCGGGTACCTGCAAACCCCGAACCGATTTCAAAACCCTTGGTCGAGGGTATGGAAAGCATGGCCTGGGCGAGCTTGGCTTCCATTTTATCAAACACCGGTTCACCCCATCCCGCCGGCACATTCCGGCATACGCATGAAATGATGCCGCCGATGGAATCGTCTTTTTCCCGAACCTCGTCAATGAGCCGAACCATTTCATCAGCCGAGCGCTTGTCGGGACAGCGTACCATCGTTTGGTCGACGTCTTCCCTCCGAATGACGTCGGAATCGATAAGGGGCGCCTCGACATCTCCGACGCATTGAACCCATGCAACGATTTCTACCCCGAATGTCTCATACAAAAATTTATCGGCGATGGCACCCGCTGCTACACGGCCCACGGTTTCACGGGCGCTGGATCTGCCGCCGCCGCTGGATGATCGAATGCCGTATTTTATCTGATAGGTATAATCTGCATGGGACGGACGCGGAATCGATCGCATGGTTTTATAGTCGTGGGGTCGCTGATCCTTGTTGGCGACAAATAAAGCAACGGGCACCCCCAGCGTTTTTCCGTTTTCGACGCCGGAAAGGATCGTTACGCGATCGGCTTCTTCCCGCTTTGTCGTGAGTTTGCTCTGACCGGGACGCCGGCGGTCAAGCTGTTTTTGGATATCTTCTTCGGAAAGGGGTATTTTTGCGGGACAGCCGTCAAGAATCGAGCCCACTCCCTTGCCGTGGGATTCGCCAAACGTCATTACCCTTAAAATGGTTCCGAATGAACTGGACATAATTAAATCCTTTTATTTTAAATGAATGAAAAAAACAAGGTGGGAGTAATTTTCTTCACTTTCAAACAGTTAACATATGCGGGAAAAATCTTCAAATATTAAATTGATTGAAGTTTCGACCGTATAATGGTTTAATCCGACAAAAAACGCAAATACCCGAACATTAGGCCAAGTTCCATAAACTTATTTTAAAAATGCCCCGGATCGCCTATTTTATAACCCCCCATGGCTTTGGTCATGCGGCCCGTGCCTCAGCGATAATGGATGCTGTGAGTAACATTTATCCTTTTGTCTCCTTTGACATTTTTACCACTGTCCCTGAATGGTTTTTCGAGGACTCGCTTTCCTGCCGGTTTGAATACCACGAATTCTTGACGGATATCGGACTTGTCCAAAAAACGCCGTTTGTTCATCATCTAAAAGATACCATTGAAATATTGAAGGGGTTTATCCCATTTGATCCGGCATTGATCTCGGATACAGCCGATTTTTTAACAAAAAGAAAATGCCGACTGGCGGTCTGCGACATCTCTCCCATAGGAATCGCCATTGCAGCCGAAGCAGGGGTTCCTTCCATTCTAATAGAAAATTTCACATGGGATTGGATTTATGAGGGTTTCATCACGACCGATGCCCGTTTCGGCGGTTACATGGATTTTTTTCGGCAAATATACCAAGGGGTCGACTATCACATCCAGGCCGCTCCGGTTTGCAATCCCAATTCTGTTGATATGACCACCGATCCTGTCAGCCGTAAGGTGCGATTGTCATCGGTTCGAGTGAGAGAAAAGCTGGGCGTCTTGCAGGAAAAGAAAATGGTTTTGGTGACCACCGGCGGTGTGAGGGCAAAATATCAGTTTTTGAAAAACCTTGCAGCCGAGCGGGAGATTTGTTTCGTTATCCCCGGCGCAAGCGAATCTTATGAAAGGTATGACAATCTAATTCTTTTGCCATTCCGTTCCGATTTTATGCATTCGGACCTGGTCAATGCCGCAGATGTCGTGGTCGGCAAGGCCGGTTACAGTACCATTGCCGAAGTCTATCAAGCCGGGGTGCCTTTTGGTTATGTTCCCCGATCGAATTTTCGCGAAACAGAAAAATTGGTTGCATTTATCGAAAAAGAGATGGAAGGGGTTCGTATCAATGACACGGAATTTAGTGCCGGTAAATGGCTTCCGAAAGTATCCCGGCTATTGAATCTTACCCGGATTACGCGGCATAATCGAAATGGATCCCTTCAGGCGGCCGGACTGATAAACGACATTCTAAAACAGGAACAACACTAAAAATGTCTAAACTATTTTTAATTTTGGGCAGCATTAATGCAGCCGTGGCAGTGACGATGGGCGCATTTGGCGCACACTCACTGAAAGCTAAAATTTCTGAAGAAATGCTTTCCGTATTCCAAACAGGGGTTCAATATCATTTTTATCATTCCCTGGGGTTATTGATTATCGGGTTGCTGACACTATATTTTCAATCTGGGAAATATCTGTATGCTGCAGGATGGATCATGCTTCTCGGTATCATATTGTTTTCAGGGAGCCTTTATATACTGAGTACAACCCATACGCGATGGTTGGGCATGATCACGCCTTTTGGGGGAATCGCTTTCATCATATCCTGGGTATTCATTGCGATAGCCATCTGGAATTGGTCGCCATAATAGCACTTTTAACATGTTGAATTTAAATTAGAATAATGATATAAACATATACTCTGTTTCAGGTCTTATGTATCTTTGAAAGACGTGCTTGTCAAAATTCCCATTTCGTATATGATTGGTTCGTTAGCTGGTATAGTGAGTTTAAAAACCGGACGGACAAGAATTAGGCATTTTTGAGCGATGGCCGTCAGGCGATAAAGGAGAAACGATTGATGAAAGTCATGGCATTCAACGGCAGCCCCAGAAAAGAGTGGAATACGGCGACATTGCTTGAAAAAGCCATCGAAGGCGCCGCCGCGCAGGGCGCCGAAACCAGCCTCGTCCATCTGTATGATCTTCATTTTAAGGGATGTATCAGCTGCTTTGCCTGTAAAATAAGAGAAGGCAAAAGCTACGGGACCTGTGCGGTTCAGGACGACCTGACGCCCGTTTATGCCGAAATCAAAAAAGCCGATGGTATCATCCTGGGGTCCCCCATCTATTTCGGAGACGTTACCGGTGAATTGCGTTCGTTTTTGGAGCGCCTGCTCTTTCCATACCTCGTCTATGACGATCCTCCGAGGACCCTTTACCCGGGAAAAATCCGAACCGCCTGGATTTACACCATGAATGCACCCGAAGAAATCGCCCGGCAATTCGGGTATGATCGACTGTTTAGCAGTAATGAGCGTGTCATGCGAATGATTTTTGGCCATTCGGAATCGATGATGAGCTACGATACCTGCCAATTCGCCGATTATTCAAAGGTGGTTGCAACCAGATTTAATGCGGACGAGAAAGAGAAACGCCGCAGGCAAGTCTTCCCGAAAGACTGCCAAAAAGCCTATGACATGGGCGTTGCCCTTGCCCGGAAAGCCCGGGGCTGATTTGCCGCTGCCTGCGGCAAAAGGCACGCCTCCCCCTAAAGTCGTTGTTGGAGAGACAGGAGACTTAAATGAACATCATACACATAACGCTGGAATACTTCCGTGAACGACAACCGCCGGCGGTTCGGTTTCTTCATATTGTAATTTTATGTTTGGTTCTAAGCCAGATCACCGTCAGCAACTTCATGGGATTTTCTGTCAATGGTGAAATCAGCACCAAAACTATTGAGCATTATGCAACATGGATACATATATGCACCGGATTATCTCTATTGCCCATCGCTTTGGTATTTATTTATATTGAATTAAAACGTCATGGCATGAAGTATTTTTTCCCTTACCTTTACGGAAATTTTTCCCAAATCAAAAAAGACCTTCAGCAGTTAAAACAATTCGAATTGCCGGAAGCCAGCCCCTATGGCATAGCGACAATCGTGCAAGGCCTGGGTTTTGGCGCATTGGCGCTGGTTATTTTGTCAGGGGTTGCCTGGTTTCTTTCCTGGATTTATGCAGCACCATGGGCAAATACCATAAAAGGGCTTCACATATCATTAACAGGATTAATTGAAGCGTATGTTATCGGCCATGGCGCAATGGGAATATTGCATTTGTTTATGCAGGTTAAGAAACAAAAAAGCCGCTGACCATCACGTCTATACCAAACGCCGAGACCCGTGTCGGTCAGCAATCTCAAGTACGTTCTTTTTCTACCCGGCCTGTGCTTTGCCGGTTTACAATAAAACCCCAAAAACCGCACGTCATTTTTCAGATTCATATGTCAATAATTTGGCGGAATGAATTACTTTAAATTCCAGATGTTTATATCAAGCCGCAAAATTCATGCCCCACTTCCCGCATTTGAATACGAATAATACCTTCAACACCGGCAGCATCAATACACTTTTTCAACGGATGATCTGTTTTTTTTTAAAGGATAAGAAATTTTGAGTAACAAATTAAAAAACAGTCGGTTATGAGATTCGGCATAGATGCCTTTTCAGTAATGATAGGCATCGGCAATTAAAGTCTTGGAAAAGACGAATCACTTTGCGGAAAGCTGGCATAGCTCTTGCAGAAGTTGCCATCGGAAATCAGTAACTATAAACATGGCGGCAATTGTCGCAAAGCATGTTGAGAAAAGCAGGCGTATTTATACAAATGACAAATAAAATTCCGATCAAGTTTAAAGATGCAAACTTTGAGGTTTTGGCGAGAATCGCCAAGGCGGCATCTCGGAAATTTGATTGTTCGATAAAAATTGATTTTAACAACGGCAATCGCCAGGTTGAATTTATAGGCGATGATATTTATAAACCCTTAATCGTCGAGGAAGTTAAAGAAATTCTCTCAAAGGATAAAAAAAATGAATAAGGTAAAGTATAAACCGTTTTAAGCAAAAATGCAGAAAAGGCTTCCGATTATATCTCAGCTCATTCGATATCTCAATTCTTTCTGATTCACGATCGCTTCTCTTTATCTTTTCTTCTCTCTTCTTCCGGGTCTTCCATACGATTCATTTCATTCAGACGGCGCGTTTTTCTCATCTTTGCCTTGACTCACCCTTTGAGAATAAAAATATTTTTTTAAAGACCGCCGGCTTATCGGCTTCGAAAAATCACTTAGATACAGGAGAAGAAAATGGCTCAAGTAACCAACAATACGCTTTACGATCATCTGAAATTTGTAAAATCAGGGGAACGGCGTTTTGAAAATGCCTTTCAAGGCGTTTCCAGAATGATTCTGGAAAGCGACATTGAAAAGGTCATGGTAAAAGGGAAAACAACCTACAATTTCAAACTCTTCAATGCCGGCGAAAAACACATTATCGGGATGTACGATGAAATCAACAGCTTCGTCTCTTTTGTAAAGGATGCCGCTGAAGGCGGTTCTTCCAAAGAGATGGCCTATGTTCTTGTCGGAGAGCCCGGAAACGGAAAAACATTCTTTGTTGATTTCTTATGCGCCAAATACCGGGAGTACCTGTCCAAAAAAGAGAATCGGAAGTACACCTTCAGGTTTGTCAACCTGGACAAGCTGAGAAGTTATGGGAAAATCGACACCATTGAATCCCAGACCTATGAAGATCCCATAATTTTAGCCATGAATCTCTTTGAAGACACAGACGACAATAAAACATTTTTTTCCAAAGAGTTCGGGTTTACGGACAATGAGATCGCAGGCCTTTATGAAAATTATCGCCCCCTGGGAGCGTGCAGCGGGTATATCTGGAACGATATCCGAACGTTTTCAGACAACACCGTGGAGGATATGTTGAGGTTTATAGAAATCGTTCCGGTTCCGCTCACGGAAAGCCTGGGAACAGTGACCGGGAAATATCCGGCCAAGGACAAAATAACCTCTTCGGCCGTCGATCTTTTGGGTGAAGAGTCCATACAGCGCCTGCTTCATATTACGGATACCAACAATCCGTTTCGTTTTGACCTAAGGCGCGGTGCGCTGGCTCGGGTCGGCGGCGGCGGCATTCATTTCAGCGATGAAATATTTAAAAACAAAAAAGATCTTGTTCAGGTCTATCTGGGCGTCATTCAAAACCGGAATATCGAGATCGACGGATATAAATGGCCCATTGACACATTGATTATCGCGACCAGCAACAATTCCGAATTCAATCGTTTTATGGCTGAAAAAGAAGAAGCCCCCATTGTGGACCGGTGCCGCGTCTGTTACGTCTCTCACAACACGAATTATAAACTGCAGGAAGATCTGACGTCATACGCCATTGGCAGCGACGTCAAGACGACATTCAACAAGGACCCGCTTCACAAGGATCCCAACTTGAACTATGCGGCCTCGGTGGCGGTGGTCCTGACCCGCCTGCCCCGATCGGAAAAATTGACGGCCATTGAAACAATGAAACTGGCAGCCGGTGAAGTGGCCGGCGAAAAAAGCATCAAGACGCTGGCCGAAGTCATCGATACCTTGAACCAGGACCCGGATATTACCAAACGGTTCGGCCAAAAGGGGCTGGGACAGCGGAATCTGGGAAGAGCCGTCCAATTAATGATCGAGAGTTCTGAAACCAATGAAGGAAAATGCATGTTCGCATACGACATCTATAAAGCGCTGGAAAGGGTGATTCTCGATTATGTGTCGGACAGCAGTGACCGGGTGAAATTTTTGGATGATCTTAAAACCGCAAAAGAGATGTACCGCGAACGCGTGTTGACGGAGATGTTCAACGCCTATATGGATGAACCCTTTGCCATTCGAAAAGACGTGATGAACTATGTGAATATGATCATCGGCATCGATGCCGAAAATCTGGGACCCGACAAAATGTGGAAATACAAAGACCCCCAGACCGGTGAACTCCAAGCCATGAGGATCGACGAACGTTATATCAAAAGTATAGAAGAAAGACTCGGGCTAAAGACCGAGGAACAGCGTGAAACCTTCAGAACATCCATTCGAAAGATTTACGGGCAGAAGATCGCGGTGGATCCCAATTATGACTTTATGGACAACCTGGAACTGGTGAAAGCCGTCACCGATGTGCGGCTTAAATCGGATATCGCAGGGGCGGGAAGCCTGATCGGCGCGCTGGCCAATCGCACCAATGAGGAAAACCAGAAACTTTATGACCGCATGGTTGTGACCATGCTCGAGAAGCTCAATTATTGCAAGACATGTGCACAAAAGACCATCGAATATTTTTGTACGTATGAATGATAATATGCCGGCAGATGACCGAAAATTGAAGATCAAGGGCTTGACACCCGAGCAGAAACAAAAAATCCGTTGGGAACTCGAAGGCGACTGCTGTCACGAAATTTCCCCAATGCAGATCGATGCAGAATATATCGCGCCCGATTCTCTTGAAAATATCTATGCATCCAATGATCTTTGTAAACTGCAGAACACGAGCGGCCCGAAGGGGTCTTATGTCAACCGGCTGCGATCCATCGATGAATTGCTGGAACGGGACAAGCAGCGGGAAAAAGACGGCTTTCCCCGTAAGATCCGGGTGGGCCGGCTGGTAAAACCGCGGAAGGGCGACAAAGAAAAAATCATTGTGGTCCCCACCACCGTTGAGGAAAAATTTCTGCATGAGAAAAGACTTTCACCTGCGGAAGATGAACCGTCCGGCGGATCCGGCCGAGGAGAAGAGGGAGAGGTGATTCATGAACAACCGCTCCACGACCCTGAAACCCAGGGCGGCGCGGGGTCCGGTCAGGGAGACGGTGGACAGCATGAAATGGAATCGAATGCCTACGACCTGGGTAAAATCCTCACCGAGCATTTTGAACTTCCCAATCTGAAAGACAAAGGCAAAAAGCGGTCGCTTTCCCGATACACCTATGATCTGACCGATAAAAATCGAAGATTCGGACAGATTATCGATAAAAAAGCCACCTTGCGAAAAATTGTGGAAACCAACATCATATTAGGGAATCTGCGTGATATGAGGCATATCGATCCCACCGGTTTTCTGATTTCGCCCAGCGACAGAATCTATCGAATTTTATCACGGGAAAAAGATTACGACTCCCAGGCGGTGGTTTTTTTCCTGAGGGATTACTCCGGCTCCATGCTCGGGAAGCCGACCGAGTTGATTGTGTCTCAACATGTCCTGATTTACACCTGGCTTTTATACCAGTATGCCATGCAGGTCGAATCCCGTTTTATCCTCCACGACACCGAAGCCAAAGAAGTCGATGACTTTTACACCTATTACAATTCCAAAGTCGCCGGCGGAACCCGGGTGGCTTCTGCATTTCGTCTGGTCAACGACATCGTGGAAAAAGAGAATCTGGCGGCAGACTATAATATTTACATTTTTCACGGCACCGATGGCGACGATTGGGACAGGGAAGGCCAGGAATCGATCCCGGAGCTTAAAAAGATGCTGACCTATGCCAATCGTGTCGGCGTTACCATTGCCGAACACCCCGGCAGCGCCGGCAACGAGACCGAAGTGGAACAATATTTGAAAAAATCGAGGCTGCTGAATGAAAAGCCGGATTTGTTCCGTCTCGATGTCATGCAGGAGGATGCTGACGAAACCCGTATCATCGAAGGGATTAAGGCACTCATTTCATAATGGAACTCATCGATCAACATACCAAAAAAATAATGGAAGGCTGCAAGGACAGGGCACGGGCGGCCGGTCTTTGTTTTGAAGATGAAACCCTGGAGTATATCGTCACCAACCGGGATCTTCTGGAACTCACCCCAAAAGTAATGATCCCGACCCTTTACGATTACTGGGTCCATGACGTTGAAATTCTCAAAGAGAAAGGCAGATATGAGCTCTATCCCGGCAACCCCTATGAAACCGTTATCAATACCCGTCCGGCCATTTCATTTTATAACGATAACAACCCGGATTGGCTGAATGTCATGATTTTTTATCATGTTCTCGCCCATATCGATTTTTTTCAAAATAATCATTTCTTTAGACATACCTGGGACGATGATTTTGCAGGGCAGGCGCTTTCGGATAAGCGGTTCATTGCAAAGCTCAGGTCTGAAAAGGGGAGATGGGTTGATTATGTCATAGAATTCACACGCGGTATCGACAATCTGGTCGGATATCACGGAGATCTTTCCCGTTTGAACCGTCCCGTTCAAAAAGACGGGTCCAAACGACTCGACTACTACTTCGATGTTTTTCTGCAGTCCGTCAAAAACGTAAAAATTCATGAATACATGAAAGAAATCAAACGATTTAATGAATGTATCGCCATGTACGGCGAGTTCGGAGAAAAGATGTTCTTTTCAAACATTGTGAAAAAATATCCCGAATTTGAAGCGTTCTTTGATAGGCATATTAAAGAAAACAACAACGGCAATGGCGATCTTATTCAATTTTTAATCAAAAACTCGGATGTCCTGAGAAAGGATGACAATCGATGGATGACGTCCGTGATGCACGTTGTCCGAAAGACGTCCCTGTTTTTTCAGCCGCAGATCCGAACAAAGATTATGAACGAAGGATGGGCCAGCTACTGGCACGAAACCCTTTTTTTAAAAGATGACCGTATCAACGGTCATGAAGTCGATTTTGCCCGGATCAATGCCGGCGTTACCGCTTTGCCCCGCGTGGGTCTTAATCCCTATGCCCTGGGGATGCGACTGTTTCAGAACATCGAGAATATGGGCAATAAAGGGAAGTACGACTGGGAATTTCGGAAAATCGAAGATGTCGATATAAGAAAAAAATACAACCAAAACACCGGAAAAGGAAAGGAGCTGATTTTTAAGGTTCGAAATGATTTTGGTGACTTCATGTTTATCAATACCTTTGTCGATCAGGATTTTGTTTCCGGCAATAAGCTGTTTGTCGCAGGCCGTCGATTGAATTCGGCAAAGATGATCTGGGAATACTATGTCAAAAGCCGTAAAGCAAAAGATTATCGGCAAATGTTGATCGACAGCCTGTATCATCCGCCCCATATCGAAGTCGACGAGAATAAATGCGGCGATCATGCACTTTACCTGGTTCATCATTTCGAAGAAAAGCCGCTGGTAAAAGATCTTATTGCAAATACCATGATGGGAATCGAATATCTCTGGGGCGGTCCCGTTCATCTGGAAACAAGCGAGGTTGTATCGGTTCCCGAGACTCGGAATAACGTCATGACTTCCGCTTTTTCACCGCCGCAACAAAAGGAAATCAAAGAACAGAAAGTGAAATGGGAGCGCGTGGTATACACCATGGAAAATCGGAAGATTTCCAAAAAGGTACTATAGGATGAGAAACATTTCTACCGCAATGAAGAATATCAACCGGAGCATGGCTGCCGGAAGTCGACAATCAACCCTTTCTTTTGAGGAGTTCCTCGGAGTGCTCATGCAAAAACCGACCGTGGTGGTGCGAAATGCTTTCCAGGTGTTTCATGATATGATTAAAAAATATGTCGGCGAAGGCTATAATGAATATCCGAATGATCCCGAATCCATCGGTTTTGTGCACTATGATTGCAGCCAGCTTTTTATTGAAGGATCCGACACCCCGTTTTTTGCCGACAGGCTCTTTGCAAACCGTTTGATCACCCTTGTGGAGTCCTTAAAGCGCGGCACCCAACAGAATAAAATTTACGTATTTGAGGGGCCTCATGGCTGCGGGAAAAGCACTTTTTTAAACAATCTGCTGAAAAAATTCGAGGAATATACCAATACTGAAGACGGGCTGCGTTTTGAGACGGTATGGCGGTTAAATCGAAAAATATTGGGTGAAGAAAATGAGAACGGGCCGATTCATTTGTTTGAAAAATTTTTCCAAACCCAAAGCAATGTGCCGACAGACCCAAAGGATTTATCGAAAGCAAACCCGTTACCGGTTACGCAGGATAATGATATCGAAGTGCCATGTCCAAGCCATGACAATCCGATTTTGATCATTCCCAAGGAATATCGCCGGGCCTTTTTCGACGACCTGTTTAAAAACGATAAAATCAAATGGCGGCTCTTTACCGAAAAAGAGTATGAATGGGTGTTTAGAGATAATCCCTGCACCATATGCAGTTCTTTGTTCCAGGCATTGTTAAACCGGCTGAAAAATCCCATGAAGGTTTTTAACATGATTTATGCCAGACCTTATACTTTTAACCGGCGGATCGGCGAGGGCATCAGCGTCTTCAACCCCGGCGATAAACCCTTGAAACAGGACATCTACAAAAATGACATTCTCCAGAGCCGAATAAATCATCTTCTAAGAGACAGCAACCAGGTTAAATACTATTTTTCACGTTATGCAAAAACCAACAACGGCATTTATGCCCTGATGGATATAAAGTCATACAATAAAGACCGCCTGATCGAACTGCACAACATCATCAGCGAAGGTGTCCATAAAGTCGGAGATATTGAAGAAAACGTTAATTCTCTTTTTCTGGCGCTCATGAATCCCGAAGATAAATCAAAATTAAGAGATTTTCAGTCGTTTTCGGACCGCATCGAATCCATTAATATCCCTTATGTTTTAGATTTGAGTACGGAAGTCGAGATTTATCGGAATGTTTTCGGCCGGCATATCGACGACAGCTTTTTGCCGGGAGTGCTGCAAAATTTTGCGCGGATCATTATCGCGTCACGACTGAATCTCAAGTCCGAAGCACTGCTGGAATGGATCGGTGATCCGAAGAAATACGGTCGATATTGTGACGAGAACCTGCAGCTGCTCAAGATGGAAATTTATACCGGATATATCCCCCAATGGCTTTCAGAAGAAGACCGGAAAAAATTTACGGCAAAACGACGGCAGAAAATTATTGCGGAATCGGAAATCGAGGGGAACCATGGCTTTTCCGGTCGGGACTCCATTAAAATTTTTAATGAGTTCTACTCTACTTATGCCCGGGAGGATAAGCTGATCAACATGTCGATCCTGAATGGTTTTTTTGCCAAATGCCGAAAAGAACTGAACGGATCCGTACCCAAAGGGTTTTTGTCGTCTTTGCTACGGATGTACAACTACACGATTTTGCAGGAAGTTAAAGAGTCACTCTACCTTTATAATGATGAACAAATTTCAAGAGACATACAAAATTACCTGTTTTCCATCAATTTTGAAACCGGAACCAAGGAAACCTGCAGCTTTACAGGGGAAAGATTAAACATCACCGAAGACTTTTTCATGACCATCGAGGGGTATCTGCTGGGGCCGAAAGTGGACAGAGAGCAGCGCATGGATTTTCGAAAAGACGCTCAGAATGAATATGCTTCCAAGACATTAACCCAGGAAATCATGCTTGACGGAAAACATGTCACCCAGACGGCGCTATATAAGTCATTGCACAACCGTTATGTATACTATCTCAAGGAAAAAGTGCTGGATCCTTTTCTTGAAAACGAAAATTTCCGTCGCGCCATTAAGGATTATAACAAAGAAGCATTCAAGACGTATGATAGAAGGATTCGCGACGAGGTCGAGTACTTGATTAAAAATCTGTGCAAAAAGTATTCTTACACGGAACAAGGTGCAAAACAGATCTGCATGCACGTTATTGACATGGATCTGGCGAATAAGTTTTCGAATACATAACGACGATATTTCTCTATCGTTTTCGGATTATACTGAATATTCTTCTAATTCCGAAATACTGCACCGACACGATATACTCCCGATCAAAAGATCCTGTAATTGAGATAACGTCTCGCAGCAATCCGAACACTCCGGCAGACGTTTCTTCGTCGGGCATTCTCTGCAAGGACTTTTTTTAATATAACCGACATCGAGTTCGAGCCTGTTTTCCCTTATGATTTTTTTCTCCATATGATCCTCCTTCCGGTTATGGTCATAAATAAGCAAGAATCTGGTATGGGTATGCAAGATTCATACAAGATTTTAAATTTTTTAGGATAAATTTATAAATGCATATATATCGGATAGTTGTTTAGCAAGATTTGAATCGTTCGCAGTGGATATGTGACAATGTTCGGCAAAATATTGACGCATTTCGGCAGATTTTCGATGACATTGGCGGGGGAAAGAAATGGGGGGAAGAGATGATGGAACAGCTCAAGGAATAATCAACTACCACCCGCGAAGCGGGTAGCTTGCCTTTTCGGCCATAGTCCGAAAAGGCAAAAGCACGTCAGTGCTTTCGACGTTGAACTTGCATCCGGGTGCAAAGCACCCGGTTTGTTTTGCAAGAATCAATCACTACCTCTCTCACCGGTTTTAATTTTGATTAACTCCCCATCTTGAAAATACAGATACCGTATGAACTGAGTGGCGCCCAGATTATATGTCCATCGCTCCATGAGGATCGGATTCTGGACTTCTTGGGGCGCTATATAACGTTCTGTTTTATAATCATATATCTGCACCATGCTGCCGTTGTGATATTCTTTCCATTGATTGATTTTGTCCGGCTTGCCGCACTCGTCCAAAACCTGAGCCGTGGTATCCCCTATGGACACAAGGCTGCCCTGACACCGCATATGCCTGTCCGCGAAGGCGGCGTTATCAAACAGTAAAACGGAAAAAAATAAAATAAGTAATACGATTTTTGCTAACTTCATATTAATATTCCGGATCCTAAAATTTGACTAGAAGTGGTTTCAAAACCTCCCCTCGGGCTCAATCCGCCAAAGGCGGACAAGTCTCTGTGTTGGCGTGAGACGGTCAATCCTCGAAATATTCTCGATATTTTTGCGGTTAACCGTCTCAGTCCGCCTTTTTATCCCGCTGGGTTTTAGCGGGGGACCTTAAACCCGATTGAAGGTTTTGAAACCACTTCTGCGGATGAGTCTGTTCAATAAGTTTAACCACCTTTGATCCTTATTCAAGTGGATCACCATGTTTACGGTTCGTGCCGGCAACAATCGTTATCGGTCTGTTGGAAGCCCCGATTTATTTCGAATTCGATGAGTTGGCGAATCAGAAATGTTGCGCTGCTGTTTCCGGTGCCGTCGTAATGTGCGTTTGACATTATTTATTCATCATTGTAACTTATTTCCACCCGGACACTTTAAAGACTTTTGGGCGATAAGCCGGTGTGATATCCGTGTCATTCAATAAAAAATAAGGAAAAATAAAGGAGAGAAAAAGATGAAAGTCGTAGCCTTCAATGGAAGTGCAAGAAAAAACGGCAATACCGCCGTACTGGTCAATCGCGTGTTTGAGGAACTTCGAAAGGAAAGCATAGACACCGAATTGGTACAGCTTTCAGGCAAAAAAATACGAGGGTGTATTGCCTGTTATAAATGCTTTGAAAATAAAAATCAGCGATGCTCGGTGACCGATGACATATTAAACTCGTGTATCGAGAAAATGATCGAAGCCGACGGCATCATCCTGGCCTCTCCGACATACTTCGCCAACATTTCAACGGAACTCAAGGCATTAATTGACAGATCCGGAATGACAAGCATTGCCAACAACGGAATGTTCAGACGCAAAGTCGGTGCGGCCGTGGTTGCGGCTCGCCGCGGCGGGAGCATTCATGCGTTCAACGGCATAAATCATTTTTTCTTCATCAGCCAGATGATCGTCCCCGGTTCCAGCTATTGGAACATGGGATTCGGCCGGGACAAAGGCGAAGTGGAAAAGGACGAAGAGGGGCTTCGCACCATGGCGGTTCTCGGTGAAAATATGGCCTGGCTGTTGAAAAAAATTAAAGATTAATCTGTTTTTGAAAATTATGCCAAGAAGACAACAGGTGCCGTCATTTTCCATCCAGAACGTCCCGGACGATTGTAGCCATAAACCGTTTATCATAAGGTTTCTCAATGTATTGACGAATTCCGATTCCCGCTGCTCTTTCTTCATTCATCTTTTCATTGAACCCTGAGCACAGAATCGTCGGCATATCCGGACGAAGCTTCAGAAATTCCTCTACCAGCCGGTCCCCGGTCATCTGCGGCATGGTCATGTCGGTAATCAATAGATCGAATCGATGGGGGTCGGCTTGGAATAATGCCAAAGCTTCCAAAGGACTCATCCTTGTTTCAACCTGATATCCCAATCGCTCCAGTCTGTTTCGTCCCACATAAATATTTGACGCTTCATCATCGACAAACAGTATCCTTTCGTTACCAAGAGGAAGTTTTTCATCAGTTTCGCTTTCCGTAATCGGACCTTCTTTTGCCACGGGAAAATAAATGTGAACCGTGGTTCCTTTTTGGGGCTCGCTGTCGACTAAAATTTCACCCCCATGGCTTTTAACAATGCCATGCACCACAGAAAGCCCCATTCCCGTGCCTTTTCCGACTTCTTTTGTGGTAAAATAAGGGTCAAAGATTTGGCCCTTGTGTTCGGGGTCTATGCCGTGACCGGTATCGCTGACCGTTAATTTTAGATAGTTGCCCTGGGCGGGTTCATTGTGAGATACCGGAAAATCTTTTCTCCAAAAAACATTTTCAATTTTGATATCCAGAAATCCTCCGGTCGCTTGCATGGCATGAAACGCATTGGTGCCCAAATTGATCATGACTTGATGGATCTGGGTTGAATTGGCAATTATCGTATCATTTTCCGCCTGAAAGTCATGGCAAATATCAATATTGGATGGAATCGTCGCCCTCAATAATTTAAGAGAGTCTTCGACAACGGCGATCAGTTTTATGGGATGGCGCTTTGGGTCGGTTTTGCGGGCAAAGCTTAAAAGCTGTTTCACAATATCTTTGGCTCTGAGGCAGGCTTTTCGTATCTCCTCAAGATTTAGTCGGGCCGGTTCTTTTTCGGGAAGGGTATCGGACGCCAATTCGGCATTTCCAAGAATAATTCCAAGGATATTGTTGAAATCATGAGCGATTCCCCCTGCCAACGTGCCGATGGATTCTATTTTCTGGGATTGCCGGACCCGGGCCTGAAGTTTTTCTTTTTCTTTTTCAGCCTGTTTACGCCAGAGAATAATTTGTGACAATTCTTCTGTTTCTCTCAAGAAAAGGTTGCCTGTTTTTTCTGCGATTTTTTGATAGTGAGCGATCTCTTTTTTGGCTTCTTCCAGTTTTTTCCCCAATTCAGCCCTGCTTAGGTTTCTCATGTCTTTTTTATCCTTCAGTCAAAACAAGTAAGACAGCCGTCCAGTCCAGTCCTCTGCTTTTGCCAATAAGGGGGGCGATCTCCACACCGGAATAAAATCCAAAGAGCGGCGCATTATGCCGGTTAAAAATCTTTTGGACCTCGGATGCCTCCTCAGTTAATGCATCTGAAGCATTTGCCGTCCTCCCGGCACAATCGATATACAGCCCGAAAACAGCCCTTTCGCCATGGGAAGCGATCTCTTCCATCAATTCCGATGCGTTTTTGATTGTCGACGCCATCATTGTTTTGTTATTTCTCAGCATAAACATGATTTCCGTGCCTTCAGCCAGATCCGGTTCAAAAAGAACAATACCCTCTCCGTCAGGCAACACGCCGGTAATGAGCCGATTGACAAAATTTCCTTCTTTAAGATCTCCAAATTTATCACCGTGATTGACACCGAGGGTGAGTCTTTTGATAGGGAGCTGACGGCGCCAATCCCGTGTGCCGTATTTCTCGTCAATCAGTTGAACTATGGGTTTCCCGTCCAACTCATAAATCACCGGTCCCCGACTTTTGGTGATGGTATGATAGATGCCGTCTTTGGGTATACACCCATGCATGATTCGAAAATACGGCTGAAAGTCTCCTCCCATTAAAGCCCCTACGACACGTTGTTCGCCAACAAACGATCCGCAAAATTGCTTTGAATGGTTAAACGAATAATCTCCGAGGACCCCCCCGCCAATAATGGGTACATTTGACTGGCGGGTTTCTTCAATGCCTTTGATCAAGGGGGGTGATGCATTCATAACCGGTGGTGTTGCCGGTGTCGGGGCTTTTTTTATCGAATCATAAAATATGAGCAAAAGTCTTTCTTTGATGGTGTTTGCTAATCTTTTTGCTAACTTTTGTCCTGCCTGCCTTTCGTCTTTATCCAAACCGCCTGCTGAAGCTTCCTGGTGCAAAAGTGTTGCCGACTCTATTATCGCCGCACCGGCAGGATAGCCTTTATATGACAGCGAATCGTTGGTGATGATGCCAATCGCCGAACCGCCGATGATGGGCACCTGATTCCCTAAAACCGCTTGAAGCCCTTGAAAATATTCTTCATGGTTCGTTTGTCCGCTGCAAAAGGCTATTACAAGAGAAGGCGTGTCGATTCCACCGTTTCTTAGTGCGTTTTCCGCCACGGTTTTACCGAGAGATACAGCGTCTTTTCTGTTTGCGTATCCGATGCCGGTTTTCACTTTACCCTCTTCGGGCGATCTTTTTGTGTATTATTATCAAAGGCTTTTTATTAATATTAATGTGAGATGACAGTCAATATTAATTTGGTTTGGTCTTTTCTGTTTTTTGGGTTTTGCGCGCTTCATTTTCGGAGGCGCCGGTTTCCGATTCTTCGCCGGACACTGAAGAATCATCGGTGGGCGTTTCCGCTCTTTCAAGGGTCTGTGAATCGGGAATGTCGGGCGCCGGGGGATGGTAGGACGGTTGTTGAGAGACCGGAGTCCTTTGAATCGGGGGCGCGGAGGGGCCTGCGTCGTGTGAAATTTTATCATAGATAATAATTTTAATTTTTTTACTCGAAACATAAACAATCACGTTGTTCAGATCTTTAAGGATTCGTTTCAAGCCCTTATGTAATGGCACCTTTTCCAAAGCAACCGACACCAGGTAATTTCGCCAGTCATGATCCAGGACAATTTCGTAACCCGTGGCCATGGAGATTTTATTTAACACATCCCCCAAGGGTTCATTTTCAGCCGTCAGGGAAATGAGCTCATCGCCGGTATTGGCACTGCTGCCGGCAAAAGACCCAATAGGTAACATCAAAAAAAGTACGGCAAGAAATAAATAAATGTCAGCGGCGATGGGCCGGTCCAAAAAAATACTGAAATATTGTTTTCGAATGTCTCCCGGTCTCACCATTTTGAACCTCTTTTTATAAGCCTCATTAATACGGATAACGTTAGAATATATGCTTTAATGTTCAAAATTATATGTTTTTTTTTAAAATATCTGTTAAGAATGATAACACGAAAAATCATTGATGAAAAATGATTTGTTGTTTTGAAAATTAAAGAGAACGGAAGCTGAGCGTAAACCAATTTCATCAAAATGATGATTTCCTTGACTTGCCGGCATAAAAATACGACATTTATATATTAATTGTTTGGAAATAGACGGGATATGCAAAGTCCATTGATCATGAGCGAAACGAAAAACATCGGTTCTCCAAAGCGTCCCTTCAGGATTTTTTTGCGATTTCTCGGTCCGGGCTTTTTGGTCACCGTTGGCTTTATCGATCCGGGTAACTGGGCGACCAATATCGAAGGAGGTTCTAAATTCGCTTATGAGTTGCTTTGGGTCATTACGTTGAGTACCATCATTCTCATCGTGATCCAGAACATGGCCGCAAAGCTCGGCATTGCCACGGGAAAATCCTTGGCAGTGAACATCAAGGAAGGATTTTCGCCTTTGGTGGCCGGCAGTATCGGTATCACCGTCGTTCTGGCGTGCGTTGCAACAGATGTTGCGGAGTTGTTGGGGGGGGCGATCGGCTTTGCTTTGCTGCTCGGCACACCTTTGTGGCTGGGAGCACTGATAACCATCGTCCTGGAAGTGTTTTTGCTCGTCAGTCAGCGGTATCATCGCCTGGAGTCTATCATCCTGACCTTTTTGGGCATTATCGCCCTATGCTATGCCATTGAAGTGATAATTGTAAAACCCGACTGGGCCCGGCTTTTGCCGTCACTTGTCGTGCCCCGTGTCAACAATAGCAGTATTTATATCGCGATGGGGATGCTGGGTGCGGTCGTGATGCCTCACAATATTTTTCTGCATTCAAACGTGATTCACAGTCGAAAGTGGGGGATCTCCGAGAAGGAGAAACTGTCCTTATTACGTTACGAGAAACTCGATACTTCAACCGCCATGATTCTCGGGTGGATCGTCAATTCCGCAATGATCATTGTGGCCGCTGCTGTTTTTGCCCGCCACCAGGTCGTTGTGACCAGCATCGAGCAGGCATCTGCGACGTTGGCACCCCTTGCAGGCCCTCTGGCAAGTCTGCTGTTTTCAGTGGCCCTTGTCTTTTCCGGAGTGGGTTCCTCCATCACCTCTTCCATGGCCGAAGTCAACGTGGTCACCGGGTTCCTCGGCAAACCCGAAGATCCCCGAACGTTGCTTTACAAGGTATCCGTTTTTGTCACCGCCATCCCTTCTTTTTTTATTATCGCTTCCGGAATGGACACTTTTCGGATACTGATATTCAGCCAGGTCGTGTTGAGTATACAACTCCCATTCACCTTGATACCCCTCATTGTACTGTGTCGCAGACGTCATGTAATGGGCGCATTCCGCAGCTCGAACCGCGAGTTTGCTGCGGCGCTGATTATTTCCGGCATTGTTATTGTGCTAAACCTTTATCTGCTCTATTCAACCATTTCTCAAGGAGTGTGAGATGCAGATCTATAAGAAGATATTGGTTACTATTGACTGCTCTCCTGTAGACAAGACGATTGTCGAACATGTCACGGCATTGGCTTTGCAAAACCGGGCCACAGTTTATCTTTTGCATGTCGTCCATTCACATACATTGGATCAGAATCGTGTGCTGAGGGAAAATTGCGAGGCGTGTTTGTCGTCCCATCAGAAAGCGCTTCGCAGCAAAGGAATCGAGACGCACATCATCATTCGAAGCGGCGAACCTGAACTTGAGATACTCGATGAGATAGATAAGGAAGACTATGACCTCATCGCCATGGCAACCCATGGTCATGGATTATTCGGCGATCTGCTTTTTGGCAGCGTATCCGACAAACTCAAACATCGCATCCAAGTGCCGCTGCTCCTGATCAAATCAGATACAGGTTAGTGCCGTCATTTTTTTTTGAAGAGAACGCCGAAGGGTCAGGAATGCTGTCATTGCTAAATCTTTGAAATGAATAGACACGTAGATGGAAAGTCAAAACGGTGACGAGCAGTTTCTGAATGCCTATTTCTTGACAATAATTTTTTCATTTGATATTTATGATACGATATCTTGAAACGAAGCCGGTTGGAACTTGCTGTCTCATCATTGAGCGTTTAATGAATTGTTGATCATCCCCGGCGGCTATCACACATCGACAAAGACCTCAAATTTTTAATCCCAATTTTTTGCTTTTTAAAAGGAATTCTTAGCATTTGAATGATCCGAAAACCGCACACATCGATCTTGTGCATGGGGAAACTCTGGCAGTATAGAAGCGCCGGCGATTCGCTCACCCTGATAATATAAAAGGAAGTTATTGTTTTGACGGACAAAATCGAGAATGCATTTATGCTGTGGCCGCTTTTGGTATATTTGCTTGCCGCCGTTGCCTTGGTCATCGTTATGATCGGTTTGTCGGCTGTGCTGGGACAGCGCCACAAGGAAAGAACAACCAATGATCCTTACGAATCCGGTATTATCCCGACCGGGTCGGCGCGTATTCGATATGACGTAAAGTTTTATTTAATGGCCGTGTTCTTCGTCATTTTCGATCTGGAAGCTGTTTTTATCTTTGCCTGGGCCGTTGCCGCCCGGCGACTGGGATGGGTCGCCTACGCGGAAATTCTCATTTTTGTCGGCTTTCTTTTTCTGGCACTCGTCTATTTATGGCGGGTCGGAGCACTTGACTGGGGAACGGCCAAACACCGGAGAGAGGCGCCATCCGACCCGTTAAAGTCATGAAGGTTGATGTCATAAGGCCTTGTGGTCGGCTTCAATTCGTGCTCGCGCCTATGCAGGCAATCGACACCGGATCTTTTCATTTTTTCGATTAGGCGTACGGGCAACGCTTTGCTGAGCACGCGCACGATTTATTACAAACAGTAAAAAACGGGCAAGGAAATCGATTTATGCGAAGTGTCAAGGATATTTTGGAGGAGAAAGGAACACAGATCTACGATGTTTCACCGGATGCCACGGTTTACGAGGCGCTCCAAATAATGGCGGACAAGAATGTGGGCGCCCTGATGGTCATTGAAGGTGATACGGTTGCAGGTCTGATTTCCGAAAGGGATTACGCGCGAAAAATCATCTTGAAAGGCAAATTTTCCAAGGATGTTCCGGTTCGGGAAATCATGACCGTCGATATCATCCGCATCGGACCCGATAACGATGTCGAATACTGTATGGAGCTGATGACCGACAAACGGGTGCGGCACCTGCCGGTGTTTGAAAACGATCGACTCATCGGCATCATTTCCATCGGGGATATTGTCAAGGCCATCATCGAACATAAAGAAGAGATCATCGAACAGTTGGAAAATTATATCAAAGGCAAACGTTAAACCGCGGTCGTCACATGACGATACACCGGTTTCTTTTTTGACGGGAGGAGAGATCCAAAGATGCGCTGGCGAATGAGCCGGGTAAAATCGAATTCCGCCCAAGCCGATACCATCGAGGAGGCGGTGGGGCGCAGCCTGATTTTATCCAAACTGGAGGATTTGGTTGCCTGGGGTAGAAAGAACTCCATTTGGCCGTTTAATTTCGGTCTTTCGTGCTGCTATGTTGAGATGGCCACCAGCATTACCAGCCGGTATGACATCGCACGGTTCGGTGCAGAGGTGATTCGGGGCACGCCACGGGAAGCGGATCTCATGATCATTGCGGGCACGCCTTTTATAAAGATGGCGCCGGTTATCCAGCGTCTTTACGAGCAGATGATGATGCCGCGGTGGGTCATTTCCATGGGATCGTGCGCCAACTCCGGCGGCATGTACGATATCTACAGCGTTGTCCAGGGCGTGGATAAATTTCTGCCGGTAGATGTTTATGTGCCGGGCTGCCCGCCAAGTCCCATGGCCTTCATGCATGGCTTGACAATGCTCAGGGAGGCGGTGGGCAAAGAAAAGCGTCCATTGAGCTGGGTCGCCGGGCCCCAGGGCGTTCGGCGTGCATCGCTGCCGTCCACGCGGGATACCCGTAGGGCCGAACGGCAAAAGGCAACGGTACTGCGACCACCGGACACCGTCTGACCGGTCGATGAATAGCAAACAGGTAATGCAAACATGAATCAGCCAGCACTCATTGTCGACGAACTTCGGACTCGTTTTGACAACACCGTTCTCATGCAGCAGCCGACCCGGGACGATATCCCGACCATTTGGTGCACCGGCGATGGGGTCCCCGACATTCTGAGATATCTAAAAAATTCAATCGACCGGCCGTATCGGATGCTTTATGATCTAACCGCCATTGACGAGCGATGGCGAGATCATCGGCAGGATCAGCCAAAGGGCGATTTCACCGTGGTCTATCATTTGCTGTCAACAGATCGCAACCAGGACATTCGCATCAAGGTGCCTCTGGAAGGCGAGTATCCCTGTTTGACTTCGATCACTAACATCTGGTCTTCGGCCGACTGGTATGAAAGAGAAGTGTGGGATATGTTCGGCATTACCTTTGACGGACATCCGCATCTTCGGCGCATCCTGCTGCCGGCCACATGGGAAGGCCATCCCCTGCGCAAGGAGCATCCTGCCCGCGCGACGGAAATGGGGCCGTTTCAACTGCCGGTGGACAAGCAACTGCGTGAAGAAGAAGCCCTGCGGTTCCATCCCGAGCAGTACGGTCTGGCCGCGCGAAGAGAAGACACGGATCTGATGTTCCTCAATTTGGGCCCCCAGCACCCCGGCACCCATGGTGTGTTTCGGATTGCCCTGCAACTGGACGGGGAAGAAATTGTAGATGCGGTTCCCGAGATCGGATTCCACCATCGCGGTGCCGAAAAAATGGGCGAGCGCCAAACCTGGCATACGTATATCCCCTACACCGACCGTATCGACTATCTGGGCGGTGTGATGAACAATTTGCCCTATGTTTTGACGGTGGAAAAGCTGGCCGGCATACACGTTCCCGATCGTGTCAAGGTGATCCGTATCATGCTGGCGGAATTTTTTCGCATCGCCAGCCATCTCGTCTGGTACGGCACCTTTGTCCAGGATATCGGGGCCATGTCGCCGGTCTTTTTTATGTTTAACGATCGCGAACGCATCTTCGACATCATCACTGCCATCACCGGCGGCCGTATGCATCCCAGTTGGTTCCGTATCGGTGGTGTGGCCCAGGATTTGCCCGACGGGTGGGAAAAATTGGTGCGGGAGTTTCTTCGTCGAATGCCTAAAAGATTGAAATCATATGATAAAATGATGATGGACAACCGCATCCTAAAGATACGGACTCAGGGTATCGGCGCCTTTACTCTGGACCAGGCCCTGGATTGGGGGGTGACCGGTCCGGGATTGCGCGCCTGCGGCCTGGAATGGGACTTTCGTAAAAAACGGCCGTATTCCGGCTACGAGCAGTTCGAATTCGACATTCCCGTTGCCCAGCGCGGCGATTGCTATGATCGAACCGTGGTGCGCATCGAAGAGATCCGGCAGAGTCTTCGGATCATCGAGCAATGCGTGAACCAAATGCCGGGCGGCCCCTATAAGGCGGATCACCCGCTGGCCGTTCCGCCGGTCAAGGCGCACACACTGAAAGACATCGAAACGTTGATCCACCATTTTTTAGGGGTTACCTGGGGTCCTGTGATTCCTCCCGGCGAAGCCTGCGTGGGGGTTGAGGCCACCAAGGGCAACAACAGTTATTATCTGATCAGCGACGGCGGGATCCATGCCTATCGGACGCGGATACGGACCCCTTCCTTCGCACATTTGCAGATCATTCCGGCTATCAGTCGCGGTTTGATGGTGCCCGACCTGCTGGCGATCCTGGGAAATCTCGACTATGTCATGGCGGATGTGGACCGCTGAATATAAAAGGGTCGTATGCTGAGTGAACAGGAGAAAAAAGAGATCGAGGCGGTGGCGGGCCACTATCCAATAAAAAAGGCTGCCGGCATCGAGGCCTTGAAAATCGTTCAGAAACATCGCAGATGGATATCCGATGAAGTGCTGGGCCATGTGGCGGACGCACTGGAGATGTCGCCGACGGACCTGGATGGCGTGGCCACTTTTTATAATTTCATTTTCCGCCGGCCGGTGGGTCGGCATGTCATTCTGGTTTGCAATAGTGTCAGTTGCTGGATCATGGGATACGATACCATTTTGAGTTACCTGGAAGATCGGCTGGGCATCGGTTTGGGCGAGACCACCGGTGACGGCCGCTTCACGCTGTTGCCCAACGTCTGTTTAGGGGCGTGCGACCGGGCGCCCGTGATGATGATCGATGACCAGCTTTACGGCGACCTCGATGCTGAAAAAATCGACAAAATCCTGGCTTCCTACGATTGAGGAACATGCGTTTTTCCTTTAACGATCTGGTGGATCAGGACATCAAAAAAATAATAACGATAACCAAAAAGAGCTGCTTATGGAACAGCCGCTGACACAAAATATCCGGCCCGACGGGACCCCATTGAACCTGGCTGAGTATGAAAAAGCCGGCGGCTATCAGGGACTGCGAAAAGCCCTCACTCAACTGTCGCCGGAAGCGGTCATCCATCTGATCATGGAAGCGAATCTTCGCGGCCGGGGCGGCGCGGGTTTTCCCACTGGCAGCAAATGGAGCTTCGTGCCCGTGGGCGACGATGTCCCGCAGCCCAAATACCTGGTAATCAACGCCGATGAGATGGAACCGGCCACATTCAAGGATCGGTTGCTCATGGAGGGGGACCCCCATCAACTCGTCGAAGGGATTATCATCGCGACCTATGCTGTCCAGGCCGGGATTGCCTATATCTTTTTGCGACGGGCTTATGTGACGGCACACCGGAAATTGAAGACGGCCATCGATGAAGCTTATGCCAATGGGTATCTGGGCCGAAACATCCTGGGTTCGGGCTTCAATATGGAGCTTTATCTTCATACGAGCGCCGGGCGATACATCTGCGGGGAAGAAACCGCCCTTTTAAACGCACTGGAAGGCAAACGGGCCATCCCCAGATCCAAACCGCCCTTTCCGCCGGTGGTCGGGCTCTGGGGTAAACCCACGGCCTTCAATAATGTGGAAACCATCTGCAATGTTCCCCACATTATCGACCGGGGGCCGGTCTGGTTTAGAAATTTAAGCCGCGTTTCCGACGGGGGCACCAAAATTTACGGCGTCAGCGGAAAAGTGCGCCGGCCGGGTGTCTGGGAATTGCCCATGGGCGTTACCGTCCGGGAAATTCTGGAAGAACATGCCGGCGGTATGCAGGATGGGCTGACGCTTCGGGCGTTCTTGCCCGGCGGTGCATCCACGGATATGCTGACGCCGGAACATCTCGATGTCCCGATGGATTTCAATTCCATGCAGGAGGCCGGCAGCCGGCTGGGTACCGGCACGATCCTGGTCATCGATGACCGGACGTGTATCGTGGGGCTGCTGGGCAATCTGATGCACTTTTTTGCCCAGGAATCCTGCGGCTGGTGCACCCCCTGCAGAGAAGGGCTTGCCTGGGCCGCCAAGATCCTCAGTGCTATGGAGCAGGGCAGGGGAAAACCCGAGGACATCGATCATCTCAGGCTGCACACCCGCCTGATCACACTGGGCCGCACGTTCTGCGCACTGGCGCCCGGCGCCATGGAGCCTTTGCAGAGTGCACTTAAGTATTTTGAAGACGATTTCAAACGCCATATTCATGAGAAACGCTGCCCCTGGAGAGACCTTTGAAAAATGCTCATTTTTGTACAAGTTCAAGGAACGCGAAAATTTTAACCGCAGGAATACATTGAGTATTTTGAGGATTACAAGTTGAGTGTGACGCAGAAATCGGGCAAAAAGGGGCGTTTTGCAAAGGTCTCGTGGAGATAGTGTATGGTAACGATCTATATCGAAGGAAAAGCATACAAAATTAAACAAGGGCAGAATCTGCTTCAGGCCTGTCTGAGTCTGGGCTTTGATTTGCCGTATTTTTGCTGGCATCCGGCCCTCGGGTCGGTGGGTGCCTGCCGGCAGTGCGCCGTTAAACGTTTCAGGGACGAAAACGATACGCGGGGCGAAATCGTCATGGCCTGCATGACACCGGCCGCTGACGGGACCCGTATTTCCATCAGCGATCCCGAAGCCATGCAATTCCGGGCTGCTGTGATCGAGTGGTTGATGACCAACCATCCCCACGACTGTCCGGTCTGCGATGAGGGCGGAGAATGCCACTTGCAGGACATGACGGTGATGACCGGTCACAATTCCCGGCGTTTTCGCTTCCCCAAGCGGACCCATCGCAACCAGGATTTGGGACCCTTTATCAATCATGAAATGAACCGCTGCATCCAGTGCTACCGGTGTGTGCGTTTTTACCGCGACTACGCGGGCGGCAGCGATCTGAATGCCATGGCGAGCCACGATCATATCTATTTCGGCCGTTTTCAAAACGGTTCTCTGGAAAGCGAATTCAGCGGCAACCTGGTTGAAATTTGTCCGACGGGCGTTTTTACCGATAAATCGCTCAAATCCCATTTCACGCGAAAGTGGGACCTGCAAACCGCACCGTCGGTTTGCGTGCACTGCGGACTGGGATGCAATACGATTCCGGGTGAACGCTATGAAGGGCTGCGGCGGATACGCAACCGCTATCACCACCAGGTCAACGGGTATTTCTTGTGCGACAGGGGGCGCTATGGCTACGAATTCGTGAACGGTACGCAGCGTATCCGACACCCCTTGGGGCAGACCGGGAGCAGGGAAGGGACCGAACCCATGAGGGAAACGGAGGTCCTGGAGATGGCGGCCGCCATGTTGGCCGATCCCGGTAAAGTCATCGGCATCGGATCGCCGCGCGCCTCCCTGGAAAACAACTTCGCCCTTCGCGCCCTGGTGGGACCCGAACGGTTTCATGCCGGTCTTTCAGACAGTGACTTCAAATGCCTCAGCGCCGGGTGCGACATTCTTCAGCGAGGTCCGGTTCCCGCGGCGACGCTGCAAGGGGTCGGTCTGGCCGATGCGGCGTTTATCCTGGGTGAAGACGTGACCCAAACCGCCCCTTTGATGGCCCTCAACCTGCGACAAATGCGCTATGGGAAATCCGCCCGGATCGCTTCGGACTTTCAAATACCGGACTGGCACGATGCGGGGGTGCGGGAAATCGCCCAGCTCCAAAAACCCGCCCTTTTTAGCGCGACGCCATACCCGACGCGATTGGATGATGAAGCCATGGGGGCTGTTTATGCTGCCCCCGATGACCTGGTCCGGCTGGGATTTGCCGTGCTTGCCGTACTGGATGCCAATGCTTTTCCCATGCCCGATGTGAGCGATGCCATGCAATCGCTGGCCAATGAGATCGCACAGGCGCTCCTTAAAGCCGAGCGTCCCCTTTTGGTTGCCGGGACCGGCTGCGGCAATCCGGCGCTGATCGAGGCCGCCGCCAACATGGCCTGGTATCTGGGCCGCAAAGGGCGAGCGGCGGCTTTTGCCTTGTGTGTTCCCGAATGCAACAGCCTGGGACTGAGCCTGATGGGCGGTCTTGACCTGAATTCGGCGTTTCAGGCGGTCAGCGAGGGCAGGGCGGATACGGTCGTCATTTTAGAAAACGATTTGTACAGACGGGCCGATGCCCAAGCCGTGGACGCCATGCTGCAAAAGGCCCGAAATGTCATTGTTATCGATCATCAGAAGACCGCAACATCTGAAAAGGCGCATCTTGTTTTGCCCGCAGCCACATTCGCCGAGGCTACCGGCACCCTGATCAACAATGAAGGACGCGCCCAGCGCGGATACGCGATAATGGTTCCGAAGGGGGAAGTTCGGGCCGGCTGGCGCTGGCTGCAGATGTTGATGAAAGCGGCCGGCCATACCGGCGCTTCATCCTGGCTTCGTTTGGAAGACCTGACGGCGGATCTGGTCAAAGACATGCCGGTGTTTCAGCCTGTTGCGGGACTGGACCCCGAGGTCGCGATGCCGACACCGGGTGGTAAAATTCCCCGCCAATCGCACCGCTATACCGGGCGAACATCCATGCATGCCGATATCGACGTGAGCGAACCCAAACCGCCGGCAGATGAAGACGCGCCGCTGGCCTTTACCATGGAGGGTTACGATGGCCGGCCGCCGGCAGGACTCATTTCACGGATATGGGCGCCGGGTTGGAATTCGGAACAGGCGTTGAACAAATTTCAAAGTGAAATCGGCGGGCCATTGCGGGGAGGAGATCCCGGCCGGCGGTTGATCGACCCGCCGGCATCCGATGACGGCCGGTACTTTGGCATGCCGGAGCAGAAGATTTTGCCGGGAGAGGATGAATACCTGCTGGTACCCATCTACCATATTTTCGGCAGCGAAGAACTGAGCATGGCGTCGCCGGGCATCGCCCGGCAGGCGCCTCAGCCGTATCTCGCCTTGCGCCCTGAAGATGCTCCGGCCGGCGACGGCGAGCAGGTCCGGTTGCTGGTCAGCGGGAAATCTCTGGAACTTCCCCTAAAGCTGCTGCCGGGGATGCCGGAGCGAACGGTTGGTCTGCCCGACGGTCTTCCCGGTGTGCCGAAGATAGCATTGCCTGCGGCGGTCAGGATCCTTGGGACTGGAAAAAATGAGAAAAAATAAGGCGGATCGATTTGTAAATTGTGCTTGGCTAACGATGTATTTTTTATGCAAGAAATTCGAAATCCGAAACACGAAATCCGAAAAAACGACCCAAATACTAATTTATTAATGACCAAAACATCATATTTTGTTTGGGTTTGTGTCTTTTTGTCATTTGATATTCGAGTTTGTTTCGAATTTAAGATTTCGATATTCGGATTTTCTCCGAAAAGTCGATGAGAACCGTTTAATGAACCCTATTCTTCGCCAAATCATCATTATCGTCGTTGTCATAGCCGCCGTGCTGACGGCCAGTGCCGGACTGATCTGGCTGGAGCGCCGGCTCCTGGCCCTGTGGCAGGATCGCCGGGGGCCCAACCGCGTCGGTCCGTTCGGTCTGATGCAGGTTATGGCCGATATGATCAAGATTTTTTTCAAAGAGGATTGGATTCCCCCCTTTGCCGACCGGCCGGTGTTCGTCATTGCACCGGCCCTGCTGGTGGTGACTGTTTTGATGTCTTTTGCGGTGGTTCCGTTTGCCCCCGGCTTTGTGGTGAGCGATCTCAATGTCGGTCTGCTCTTTTTTCTGGCCATGACGGCCCTGGGTGTTTACGGCATCGCCCTTGGCGGCTGGTCTTCCAACAACAAGTACGCGTTGCTGGGCGCCATTCGCGCAATCGCTCAGATGTTGAGCTACGAGGTGTTCATGGGATTGGCGTTGATGGGCGTGGTGATCCTTGCCGGCTCGTTCAACCTGAGCGACATCGTAGAAGCCCAGAAGAACTTGTGGTTTTGCATTCCCCAGTTTCCGGGTTTGGTGATTTTCATCATTGCGGGTTTTGCCGAAACCCACCGGCTCCCCTTTGACCTGCCCGAAGCGGAAAGCGAGCTCGTGGCGGGATTTCACAGCGAATATTCCGGCATGAAGTTCGGGTTGTTCTTTGTCGGCGAATACCTCGGCATCACCCTGATTTCGGCGATGATCGTCATCTTTTTCTTCGGCGGCTGGCTCGGTCCCGTCCTGCCGCCAATTTTGTGGTTTGTGATCAAAACCTTTGTATTTATCTGCGGATTTATTCTGCTCCGTGCATCCCTCCCCAGACCCCGTTACGATCAACTGATGAGCTTTGCCTGGAAGGTCCTTCTGCCTTTGGCATTGCTGAATCTGATCATCACGGGAGGGATTGTGCTGGCAGTAGTGGGTTGAGGAGGAAAAATTGCTGAGTCATCTTAGAACCATTTGGGAGATTCTGCGCCATAGTTTTCGGCGGCCTGAAACCATCCAGTATCCGGAGCAAAAGCCATATCTGGCGCCGCGCTTTCGGGGACGCATTATTTTGTCACGAGATCCCGACGGTGAAGAGCGCTGCGTGGCATGCTATTTATGCGCTGCGGCTTGCCCGGTGGACTGCATCGCGCTTCAAGCTGCGGAAGACGAGCACGGCCGGCGATACCCCGCCTTTTTCCGAATCAATTTTTCCCGCTGCATTCTATGCGGTTTCTGCGAAGAGGCTTGTCCGACACTGGCCATCCAGCTCACACCCGACTATGAAATGTGTGAATACGATCGCCAGAACCTGGTTTACGAAAAAGAAGACCTTTTGATCAGCGGGCCGGGAAAGTACCCGGACTATAATTTTTATCGGGTGGCCGGACTGGCCATCGCCGGAAAGGACAAAGGCGAGGCCGAGAACGAGTCCGAGCCGGTGGATACGCATACGCTATTGCCGTAAGGTTTGTTCGATTTGTTGATGGGTCAATTCGTTCAATCGTCGAATCGACGAAAAAAGGAAGCTATACATGAACGTTTTATTCTACATCGCGGGAGCCGTTGCCGTTTTTTGCACCATCATGGTGATTACGAACTTTAACGCGGTGCATGCGCTGCTTTATCTGATTGTTTCGCTGCTGTCGGTGGCGCTGATCTTTTTTCTCCTGGGAGCGCCGTTTGCCGCTGCGCTGGAGATAATCGTTTATGCCGGCGCCATCATGGTTCTTTTCGTTTTTGTGGTCATGATGCTCAATCCGGAATCCCAAGCCATTCGAAGCCGGAAGCAGTTGCTGCATCCTTGGACGTGGTTCGGTCCGGCAGTGCCGGCCGCGATTCTGCTGGGAGAGCTGATCTATGTCCTGACCGCCGGCTCAAGTACATTTCCTGTCAATGCCGGCGTCGGACCCCACGCGCTCAGCCGGACCCTGTTCGGCCCTTATGTACTGGGTGTTGAATTGGCGTCCATCCTCTTGATGGCCGGACTGGTGGGTGCCTATCACCTGGCCCGGCCCGAAGCGCCAAGGGCACCCGAAGGAGATGACCGATGATAACCGTTCCAACGTCACATGCGCTGTTTTTGGCAGGCGTTCTTTTTCTTCTGGGTCTCATGGGTGTCATCGTGCGCCGCAACATTATTTTCATTCTGCTCGGTTTGGAGATCATGCTGAATGCCAGCGGTCTGGCATTCATCGCCGCCGGGTTCCACTGGGGCCGGCCCGACGGGCAGATCATGTTTTTATTCATATTGGCCATGGCCGCAGCCGAAGTGTCCGTGGGGTTGGCCCTGGTGCTGCAGCTCTATCATCGCATCCACACGCTGGATGCCGATCAGGCCGATAAAATGAGAGGTTGAAATGGTGCAATTGCTCTGGCTGATACCTGCCTTGCCCCTGGCCGGATTCGTGATCCTGGCGCCGGCGGGCGCCCGCCTGCCGCGCCGCCTGAGCGCCGTGATAGGTGTCGGCACCGTGGGGGTATCTGCGGCGCTGACCGCCTGGATCGCCGCCGGCTTTTTGCACGGCCTTCCCGACCATCCCGCTTACAGCCGGGTTGTGTGGTCCTGGTTGGCCGTGGGCGGTCTGAAAGTCGGCATTTCCTTTTATCTGGATGCCCTGACCCTGACCATGATGCTGGTGATCACCGGCGTGGGGTTTTTCATCCATCTGTATGCTGCGGAATATATGGCCGAAGATGAAGGATTCAGCCGTTTTTTTGCGTATATGAACCTGTTTGTTTGTGCCATGCTGATCCTGGTGATGGCCGACAACCTGCTGCTGCTCTATCTGGGATGGGAAGGTGTGGGGTTGTGCAGCTATCTGCTCATCGGGTTTTGGTATGCTGACCCGGCGAACGGCTACGCGGCACGAAAAGCATTTGTGGTCACCCGCGTGGGCGATACCGCTATGGCCGTGGGCCTGTTTCTGCTCTTTGACCGATTGGGAACACTCCAGATTCAGGACCTGATGATCCGGGCGCAGGGGGCCTGGACCGTGGGCGCGTTCCTGCCGACCATTGCCGCTCTGCTCCTTTTGGGCGGTGCCGTGGGAAAATCCGCACAACTGCCCCTGCAAACCTGGCTTCCGGACGCCATGGCCGGTCCTACCCCCGTCAGCGCGTTGATCCATGCCGCCACTATGGTAACGGCCGGGGTCTATCTGATTGCCCGCACCCATGTGCTGTTCACTTTGGCGCCGGCGGTGATGACCGTGGTGGCCGTTGTCGGCGCAGCCACGCTGGTGCTGGCCGGTTTCAGCGCCTTGACCCAAAAGGACATCAAGCGCGTGCTGGCCTATTCCACCATCAGCCAGATCGGCTACATGTTTCTGGCGCTGGGTGTCGGGGCGTGGGCGGCGGCTGTTTTTCATTTTATGATCCATGCATTTTTCAAGGCACTGCTCTTTTTGGGGGCCGGGGCTGTTATCCAGGCCATGAGCGAAGAGCATGATATGTTCAAAATGGGGGGGCTGCGGCGGGAGATGCCGCTGACATTCTGGACATTTTTGATCGGTTCGGCATCGTTGGCGGCGCTGC
Source organism: uncultured Desulfobacteraceae bacterium (assembly GCA_964591175.1). Lineage (GTDB taxonomy): Bacteria > Desulfobacterota > Desulfobacteria > Desulfobacterales > UBA11574 > UBA11574. The sequence goes on from CAZQAF010000004.1 coordinate 83,517, forward strand.
CGCTGGTGACGTCGGGATTTTACAGCAAAGATCTCATTATATGGCAGGCCTTTGCTTCGGTCCAGGGCGGTATCGGACTCTGGGCAGCCGCTCTGGCCGGCGCTTTTCTAACCTCTTTGTATACGTTCAGAATGGTCTTTTTGACATTTTACGGCCCCACGCGGACACCGGTGGCGAAGCGGCCCGGTCAGGGTATGAACATCGCCATGGTCGTACTGGCCGTGCTTTCCCTGTGTGCCGGGTTTCTGGAGATTCCCAACACCTTGGGCGGCGGCGTGCATCTGTTTTCAGGATTTATCCAAAACGCGTTGCCGACAACCGTACTGGCGGTTTCGCGGGAGGCTTACGAGGGCCTTTTTGAATGGATTTCCGGCGGTACGGCCCTGCTGGGTGTGGCAATCATTTACGTATTGATCCTGAGAGTGCCGGATTTCACGGCGGCGCTGGCCGGCTCTCCCACAGGCAAAGTGTTGCATCGGTATTGGTTCGGCGGTTGGGGATTCGATGCGCTGTATGACCGAATACTGGTGCGTCCCTATGTATTTCTGGCGCGCATTGACAAAGACGACATCATCGACAGTTTCTTCGACCTGATGTCGTGGTTTGGCGGTTTGGCACACCGTGTGCTGAGCACGACCCAAAACGGAAGGATGCGCACATACGCCGCGGGCCTTGCCATTGGCGCGGCCGTGGTGGTTGGAATGGCGGTGTTGTTATGATACTGGTATGGCTTATCGGTATCCCGGTTGTCGGCGGCTTGCTGGCATGGCTTGCGGGTATTTATTGGTCCGGATCGTCCCGCTGGGTGGCCCTCGGCGGATTGGTTCTCAACCTGATCATTTCACTGATGCTTGTTTTGCCCGGCACCGGTCCCATCATCCCTGGTCTTAACGGCCCGTGGCTGATAGATATGAACGTCCCCTGGATTCCCTGGTTCGGCATCCGGTTCCACCTGGCCGCCGACGGCCTTAGCCTGGTGTTGATTCTGCTGACCAATTTTTTGGGCATTGTGTCAGTGGCCTGCTCCTGGACCGAGATTACCGAACGAACCGGATTTTTCTTTTTCAATCTGATGTGGGTTTTGGCCGGCATCATCGGTGTGTTTACCGCGCTTGATCTTTTTCTTTTTTACTTCTTCTGGGAATTGATGATGGTGCCCATGTTTTTGATGATCGCGATTTGGGGCCATGAAAACCGCATTTATGCGGCCATCAAATTTTTTCTGTTCACCCAGATCAGCGGTTTGCTCATGCTGGCGGCCATCATAGGACTTTACTTTGTCCATGGCCGCAGCACCGGCATCTATACGTTCGACTATCCGGCATTGATCGGCACCGTCATGTCTCCCCACACGTCCATGTGGTTGATGCTGGGATTTCTAATTGCCTTTGCGGTGAAGCTGCCGGCATTTCCCGTGCACTGCTGGCTGCCCGACGCCCACACCGAGGCGCCGACCGCCGGCAGCGTTATACTGGCCGGCCTGTTGTTGAAGACCGGCGCCTATGGAATGCTGCGCTTCGTGATACCGCTGTTTCCCGGTGCTGCCAAAACATTTGCTCCGGCGGCCATGCTCCTGGCCGTTATTGCCATCCTCTACGGCGCCTTGCTGGCATTTTCACAAACCGATTTGAAACGGCTGGTGGCGTATACCAGTGTCAGCCACATGGGCTTTGTCCTATTGGCGGTTTTTGCCTGGAACGATCTGGCGCTGCAGGGCGCTGTCATCCAGATCATTTGCCATGGCCTCAGCACCGGTGCTCTGTTCGTGCTGGTGGGCATTATGCAGGAACGGCTGCATACCCGGGACATTAAGCGGATGGGCGGGTTATGGGCTGCCGTGCCGCGCATGGGCGGTATGGCCATGGTATTTGCCCTGGCGTCATTGGGGCTTCCCGGCATGGGCAATTTTGTGGGTGAATTTCTGATTCTGATCGGCGCCTATCCCATCAACCGGCCCATGACGATTCTGGCTGCCCTGGGCTTGGTATCCGCCACGGTGTACTCCCTTTGGATCATGCAGCAAGCCTTCCATGGCACGGACAAAGAAAAGCGACACATACGCGATTTGTCAAAAAGAGAGACCGCGACCCTTGGATCTATGATGGTGCTTCTTCTCTGGCTGGGACTTTACCCCCAACCGGTTTTTAAAACCACCCGGCCTGCTTTGAATCATTTGCAGCAAATCGCGCCCATTACACCACAGTCGCCGGAACAGGTTTCAGACACTGTGACCGCCAGGTTGCTGTTGCCGGCAGCAGACAAAGAGATTGAGAAACAGATGAAAAACAAACGAGTGATGTTTTCAGGAGAAATCCATGACCCGCACTGACTTTTTGGCTCTGGGTCCGCTTATCGTTATTACGCTGACGGCAGCGATCATCATGCTGCAGATTGCCGTTCGGCGCCATCATGCGGTCACGCTTGTTTTGAGCGTAATCGGTTTGGCGGCGGCATTTGTATCTTTGCCGGTGGCCGGCAAATGGTCAACGGGCCCGGTGACCGGGTTGATGGTGGTCGATTCCTATGCGCTTTTCTACATCGGGCTGATTCTGATGGCGACCATGGCCACCGTTTTAGTCGGCTACGGCTATTTGAAAAGGCTGGGCGGACATTTCGAAGAGTTTTATCTGCTGCTGCTGCTGGCCGCCACAGGGGCGATCGTGCTGGTCATGAGCCGGCATTTTGCATCTTTTTTCATTGGTCTGGAAATTCTCAGCATCGCGTTGTATGCGTTGATCGCTTATTCCCGTCAAAGGGTGCAGAGCGTGGAAGCCGGCCTTAAATATCTGGTTCTGGCCGCTGCTTCGTCTGCTTTTTTGCTGTTCGGCATGGCATTGATTTATGCAAATACCGGCAGCCTCGATTTTGTCTCTATGGCGGCGCGGCTTCCGGCCCTGCCAATGCCCGGCGGTCCGTTGATTCTATGGGCCGGCATGGGGATGCTGATGGTGGGAATCGGATTCAAACTGGCCCTTGTGCCGTTTCATATGTGGACGCCCGATGTCTATCAGGGTGCACCGGCCCCGGTGACGGGCTTCGTGGCGACCGTATCCAAAACCGCCATGGTGGCATTGCTGGTGCGCCTGTTCGTACCCGTTAACCTGTTGAGCCATCCATCTGTTTTCTGGATGTTCGGCGTCATTGCCTTTGCTTCCATGGTGGGCGGGAACCTTCTGGCGTTGTTGCAGAACCAGGTCAAGCGCATTTTGGCTTACTCTTCCATTGCCCATATGGGGTATTTACTGGTCGCGTTTATGGCCGGCGGTCGCATCGCGGTGCAGGCGGTGGCATTTTATATAACGGCCTATACCATCACAACCCTGGGCGCTTTCGGCGTCATCTCCGTTCTTTCTCAAAAGGAAAGAGATGCGGATCGTCTGGAAGATTTTGAAGGCTTGATCTTCCGGCATCCATGGATTGGCGGTGTTTTTATCGCCATGCTGCTGTCTTTGGCCGGAATTCCGCTGACCGTGGGCTTCATGGGCAAGTTTTACGTTGTGGCGGCAGGCTTGCACAGCACCCTCTGGTGGTTGGTCATTACCCTTCTGATCACCAGCGGCATCAGCCTGTTTTACTACCTGCGTATCGTTGTGGTCCTGTTCAGCCGGCCCGGCGACAAGCAATCGGTTTCCCTTCTGGAACCGGCCATGGGTTTTTCAGACGGATTGGTGCTTGCGGTCATCACGGTATTGCTGATCGGGCTGGGCATCGGGCCGGGGCCCCTGCTGGCTCTGATCCATTTTTAACCTTTCACACCTAAAATTCTCTTCTGATTATTTAAGGGATCTCCATGCCCAAACTAACGGTTACAACCCTCGACGTGGCTATTCTCATCACTTATGTTCTGGGGAGTCGCATCATTTTCGGATGGTACATTGTCCGAAAGCGGCGACTGGGCGACACAGAAGGTTATTTCCTGGGCGGGCGTAACATCAATTGGGTTTTCATCGGTCTTTCTTTCTATGTGTCCAACATGAGCGGAAGCACTTTTGTGGGATTGCCCGGCAGCGGTTACTTGAACGGCATCGCCGTTTACAATTATGAGTGGCTGCCCTCGATCATCCTGATTTTTTTCATCACCTTCTTTTTGCCGTTTTATCTGGAAGCAAGGATATACACCGCTCCCCAGTTTCTGGAAAAACGCTACAGCCATCATGCCAAACTTATTTTCTCGGGTTTTTTACTCTTTGCCAATATTTTCATCGATGCAGCCTCTGCGCTCTATGCCGGCGCCATGGTGATGCAGGTGTTGTTTCCGAATATCCTGTTGTGGCAAACTGTTGCCGTTACCGCCCTGATTGCGGGCATCTATATTTTCTTCGGCGGGCTTGATGCAGTGGTGCTCAACGATACGGTTCAGGCGCTGCTGATTCTGGCCGGCGGCACCGTGGTCTCCGTCATGACCTTTAACCGTCTTTCTTCCTGGCAGACCTTCAAACAGGCGGTGACCCCCGCCCAATTGAGCCTGATCCGTCCGGCCTCCGATGCTGTGATGCCCTGGCCGGGTATTTTCACCGGTGTTCTGATCGTGGGAATTTACTTCTGGTGCACCAATCAGTTCATTATTCAAAGGGCTTTGGGTGCCCGCTCTCTGGAACACGGGCGGCGGGGTTCCCTGCTGGCCGGTCTGCTCAAACTGCCCAATCTGTTCATCCTTATTTTACCGGGTGTGATGGCCCGGACGCTCTATGCCGATCTGAACAATCCGGATATGGTCTTTCCTTTGCTGGCATTCGATCTGCTCCCCATCGGGCTGCGCGGGCTCATGCTGGCCGCCCTGGCTGCGGCCATTCTTTCAAGTCTGGAATCCATCTTCAACTCAGCCGCAACGTTGTTTACCATGGATTTCGTCAAGCATTTTAACCCGCGCCTGTCGGAAGCCGCACTGGTCCGGACCGGAAAGACGGCCACCATCGGCTTTATGTTTCTATCGGCCATGTGGGCCCCCCAGATCGCGCGATTTCCTTCTCTGTGGCAATATCTGCAGTCCATTCTCTCTTATATTACGCCGCCGGTGGTGGTTCTATTTACCCTGGGGATCTTCTGGCGCGGCGGCACCGCCGCCGCAGCCACTGCGACCCTTGCAGCAGGCATCCCCTTGGGTCTTTTGGGTTGGGTCATCAACGAGATCGCCGCCGTATATCAGATCCAGTTCCTGTATGCCTGCGGCCTGATGACCCTGATCAGCGCAATGATATTTATCGGCACCAGCCTGGTTACGGCCAAGCCGTCTCGCCGCCGGGTCAATGCTTTGACGTGGGACAGTGATTTTTGGCGGCACGAATCCAGGCATCTGGAACATCTGCCCTGGTACCGGAATTACCGCTACCAATCGGCCGGGCTGCTGGTTGTCGTCCTAATAATTGTTTTTTGCTGGTGGTAAGGGAAAATAAAATTCCCAACCGACATGTCAAGACAGTTGTGAATATTCCCGATTTTTATCAGCCTTCTTGCAAATGAATTGCCGGTTGATGTATAGTAAGTTTGATTTGCAAAAACGAGCTTTCAAGCGGACATAATCTATCATGTTATAAGGAAATCATGCCGATGAAATTCAAACTGTTTTGTCTCGTCGTTACAAGTTTCGCAGTGCTCGGGTTCTTTTTTTGGGATTCAGCACAGTCTGATACAACCAAACCCATGAAAAACGAATCCGATTTTTACTTTAAAATGGGATTGGTAAAAGAAGGGCGCCACCTGATTAAAAAGCTAGGATGCAATGATTGCCATACAGCCGGATATTTAACATTAAAAGGAAAGGTTCCGGAGAAAAAATGGCTGACGGGTGATACCTTTGGTTGGCGCGGCCCTTTGGGGACGTCGTACGGATCAAATCTTCGGCTTTTAATCAATAATTATAATGAAGACGAATGGATAAACATGGCAAAAACATTAAAGAGCAAGCCGCCGATGCCGCATGCCATCCTGAATGCTATGAGCGATGAGCAGCTTCGGGCGATTTATTGGTTCATTCGATATCTCGGTCCCGGCGGGAAACCTGCGCCGGCCTTTAAGCCGCTGACTAAATGAGAAAGCGGGCGGGCTTTAATTTGAACATGTATCTTGCTCTTGCCTGATGCTCAATACTCTCGAACAGGGAAGATGCTTTGCTTGGGCCTTTATTCTGCAAGGCACCCTTTTCATCCGGGTTGAAACGAAGGATGGGAGGTTCCTCATTTTCGTCACTCGAGACTTATGTATCATAAAAGAATATCTGATTTGGCCTGAGCAGCTTTTTATCATTTTCTTATACCAGAAGCGGTTTTAAGTTTATCATTCAGCCTTGAACTAAAACGGCGGTCATTCCACCTGCCACTCCTATAATATACCACAGTGTAGTATGTCAATAGGTTTTTGAGCCAAAAAATCCTCGGAATAGGGGGGCGTACGGCTAAAAGGCAACCATATCCGCGATTCATCTTTAAAGATATCGGCTTTTTGCCCAATAAAAGGGGTTCTTATTTGACATCCCGGCATCCCGACCCTATTTTAATCTCCAATTGCTGGAGGTGGTTTCAAAATCCAAGGAAGTTGATCTGTATCTCGCTCGCAACCTGTTAAAATCAAAATGTTTTTCATTAATCCCATTTCTGCTAGGAGGGTAATCTTTTCGGCTCTTTTTATAAAGTTCTTCGATAACAAAGAGAGGTGTCATCAATGAAAGAGAGACGTCAATTTGCAAGATTTAATATTCCACTCCCTGTGAAACTGGAATCCATGTCATCAAACAATAAAAAGGTATTGGATCTTATAACCAGAGATATATCCTATACCGGAACATTTATTACGACCCTAACATCTTTTCCGGAAGGAACACGGTTTATTATGGATTTCACCATTCCAAGTGACAACCTTAAAGAATTCAAAGATATAAACAGCTTGAAGGGTTGTACGGGAAAAATGGTGCGGTCTACGCGGCATGGTATTGGGATTCAATTTGACAAAGTATGCAAGATCAAGGGGTTAAAATCATTGTAACATAATGCTAATCGGATTTTTTACTGATTGGCCAACCCATGGTGCGGCTTTTCCATCATCGAATCCCATAAACTCCAGATCATGTCTTGTTCTATCTCGGACCCATAATGGAAGCTGTTCAGCAAACGGCGCTCGGCATCGGTTATCCCTGCAAATTGGATGCCGAGCGCCGCGGTTTTTCTCCCTTCGAGCGAAACTCCCGTACTCCAAACAACCGTGCCCAAAATAGAAAGAGAAACAAATGCTACGGCTAAATATATTTGGATCTTAACTTTTTTTCCGGCCAAGGTATCAAAATAACCGGTTTTATAATTACCACCCAAAATTATACAAGCGCCGCCTAGAGAAATGTTCTCTGTGAATCCATTGAGGTTTAAAGGGGCTTTGTCCGGTTTCTCGCTATATATTTTAATATTGACTTGTGTCGGAAGCCGGTGCCGGACCGTTTCCCGGAGGATTTCCGGAACATGCGTTAGATCGGATGCCGAGCGGCTCTGATACAGCGCATTGATAATAAGCTCAATATTAGGATATTTGCGGCAAATCGCCATCAGGCTTGATTTGGAACATTTCGCAAATTCAACGCGAGTGACGGTTTCGACAGTTGATCGAGACTCCTTTTCTTCATCAAACGGGTAAATTTCACCAAAAAAGTCGTTTTCAACCAAGGTTTTTGTTGATTTCTTTTGGAGTTTTCCCCTTTGTTTTGTGCGATGGTAGATCGTTTCTTCCAAAGTACCGGACACAACAAAATAAAGATCATTTTCTACTTCACCGAAACTTTTTAATGTGTTGCCTGCAGGAAAATGTCGGATCTCCAGTATATCCATAATCGCCATCATTTCAGGATATGTCATTTTGATGATAAAATCATGTACCCCGGTGTTTTTGGATTTGCGCTCATGAAGGGATGAATAAAAGGCCAGCGCCTCACGAACAGACGGCTTAAGAATTTTCCATTCGAGGATTTTGGATACAATCGCCTGCAACAACATATCTTTTTTGATAAAAAGTCCGGCGGCTGTACCATATGCATCGGCAGCGGCATAAAACGATTTGTCGCGTTTCAAAAGATCGGCAAAGAATCTATGCAGCCACGGATCATTTGGAAATGCCTTGAGAAGATTTTTAAGCTCCGCGGGAGTGTCTATGAAAACAGAACCGTCGACAATTCGGCTTACAATCGGTTTTTTGTCGGTTTTTTCGGTCATGTCACTTTAAAAAATGCCGGTTATCGTTGAGCGTAATCTTAACGGCCATTCTTCTCCCATCGATATACTCGATGCGGCGGTATGTTAAAAAGCTCCACCTCCATCTTTCCTTGTCCGAGGATGGGCCGGCACAGATAGGCGACACGGCTGCTTACCTGGTATGCTACAAAGCGTCCCCCCGGCGCGAGCACCGAGGAGATCGTCTCAATGATCCGAGATCCTGAAGCCTGGCTCATGGTGGAAAATGGAATACCGGAAATCAGGACCTCCGGGGGGTCTATCCCGTAAATCGAGAGGATTTGCATCAAACCGTCAGCGTCACCAAGATGAGTGATAAGTCGATCGTCTTCGATACGGTTTACCAAGCTGTGTAAATGTGGATTTTTTTCGATGCTCAAGAGTTTAGAGCGCGGTGTCATTGCTTTCAGTATCGCACGGGTTGTGCGTCCCGTGCCGGGCCCCAGCTCTACTATGGTCTTGGCAGAACCGATCCCTGCACTTTCCACAATGCGGAACTCAAGGAAACGGGAACTTGAGATGACCGATCCGATTTGACGAGGGTGTTTAAGAAATTCTTGAAACAAGGCCAATCGGCCATCTATTAGGGCATCAAGGGTTTTTTGTTTTAACATTCGCTGGACTCCAGCCGAATCTGCAGATTCGCCGTCAATTGACTATAAGACTATTGCCCATTTATCCTGTCTCTCAATTTACCGGAACATTTAAACGTTACAACCTTCCTTGGTTCCAGCATCAAATCTTCACCGGTAGCCGGATTTCGGCCTTTACGTTCATTCTTTTCCTTAACGCAGAATTTACCGAATCCTGAGATCATAACATCTTCTTCGGATGCCAGTGTGCTTTTGATAATTTCGAGGAAGGTTTCTACAATTTCTGATGATTTGTTTTTAGAGAAACCGGTCTGATTCTGGACTGACTCTACGATCTGAATTTTGGTAAGTGTCATGAATAAGAGGCTCCTTATTGAATAATAGGTTGTAATTATAAACAATCTATCTCAGTTAAAACTGCGAATGTCAAGAAAAAGGCTAATAATGTTGCTTTGCAGGTCTTAACCGCAGCATATTTTTTGATGATATCTGTATTACCCCTAAACTGAGCGATTGCCGCGATTTGCCCGCTTCTGGCTGTGTTGCCGTATATATACGGAAGTCGTTTTGGATAACGTAAAGATAACCGAGATCACAAAGACTTTGACAAACTGAATTTTAACGGATTATATTTTTTAATATACGATTATTTGATGGCTTTAAGGAAATAATAAACAGATTATGATAAAACTTACTTCAGATCAATTTATTTTTGTATTGCCCCTTGCCTCTGAATGGGCCGCGGCAAAAGAAAAGGTCGTTTTAAAAAATGGTGTTCCGCTGTCAAATTCACAAATGAATGATGCTAAGCGTGCCGGGGTAATACATCCTGAAAAGGTAAGAATATTCAAGGTTCCGCAAATTCCTTTACCCAAACATCCGGTTTTGAAAGCTGCAGCAGAAGAAACTCAACTGATTACGCCGACTACCGTCGGCCTCACCGTAAGATACGGTATTTTTATTCATTCCGATTTTTCGGATGATCGCTACCTGATGGTACATGAATTGGTCCATACCTCACAGTATGAAAAGCTTGGCGGCTTCTTGCCGTTTTTTCGGAAGTATCTATTGCAGCTCATAAATATTGGTTATCCGGAAGCCCCTATGGAACAGGAAGCAATTAAAATGGCTGAAAAAATATGTGGAAAATAAAACGCTTAATTTAAACCCCATGATGTGAATCCACTTCTAAGCATCCAGGCAGAGATCGGCGTTTTTGCGGCGATTCGAGCACTATCCGACCGGGAAAAGATTGGCAATCCTTGAAGGTAAATAAGTGGTCGAGCCATTACAAGTCTATTGCGGTGATAACAGATTGAAAATCCTTCATTCTATCAAATTTTATGAACGTTCTGCACAAGCGTTCCTATTCCCACCTTCACATATATTCTGTCGATGCCGGTCTATTAAACTGTCCCGGATTTGAAGAAAATACACGAGGCAATCGTGCCAATCAGACCAACCATGCCTCCCACAAGGAAGGCCGCGGGAATGCTGGAGATATCGGCGATGACCCCAAACAGGATCGGCCCCAACACCTGCCCGACGCTCAGAGCAGTTGTGAAAGCACCTGTAACAGATCCCATTCCGTAGATTCTCCCCCTTTCAGTCCTGATCGCTAGAGCAGAAGCACGCGAAACGGAACTGAATGCACCCATGCTTATCGCCAGGATTACAAACATCGACATGCTGCGGGAGTAGGCGACGGCACACATGGACAAGGCGCTGCAGGAGCCTCCCAACAAAATGAGATTAACCTTCTGTGAGGGAAATTTATCGACCATCAATCCAAACGGATACTGCATTATGGATCCGAAGAGCATGTAGACAGAAAGAACCAGACCGATATTGGCGGGGCTCATCTTTTCTGCTTTTATGGCAAGGAGCGGGAAGAATGTATTGAATCCCCACCTGTAGAATCCCCTCGTCGCCATGTAGGTCATGATGCCGATCATCGGTTTGTCCTTGAAGACCGGAAGGAGTGACTTGAAGAAGGGAACCTTCTTCAAGTCATGGTTTTTGACGGCGGAACTTTCCGGCACGAAAAAAAGCACCAGCAGCATTACCACAAGTGACATTCCTCCCATGGCATAGAAAGGAACTTTCATATTGAATCGGTCGGTGAGATATCCGCCGAGGTATGGACCGATCGCCATCCCCGCGAAAAAGGACATGAAGAATAGATTCATGTACTTTCCCTCTTTCCCGACCGGCGTCAAATCGCCGATATAGGCCTGGGTCACCGGCGTAACCAGGACCACCGAGAATCCCTGCACGAGCCTGATAAGCGTCAAGGCCAGCGGAGATTTGGCGTAAACAAAACTGGCAGAAACGACGGTGAAGAGAGCCAAGCCGGCGATCATGAGATTTTTCCGACCGTGTCGATCCGAGTACTGCCCTATAATTGGGGCGAATATGCTTCTCGACAAAGCGAAGCCGGCGAAGATAATTCCCAGTTGGATCCCGGTCGCCTTCATGCTCTTGGCGTACAGAGGCAGGATCGGGTCGATTATTCCGAGCCCGGCCATCGTGATGACTGTGGCGATAAATAGGGTGATGTAAATTTTTTTGTTCATGTCCGGAGGCTTATAAA
>CAZQAF010000005.1:0-85852 GCA_964591175.1 uncultured Desulfobacteraceae bacterium
GGGGTTGGCGGTTGTGGTATATGCCAGGCCCTTTTTTTATGGATACCCATCGTTCGGCAGCGGCTTCGCTGAAGATCAAAAAACCCGGCACTTTGTTTGCTACGGCCCTGTGCAACATCCACGGTCTTTGGGAAAATGCCAAGGTGATCAGCGTCAAATAATTGTAGAAACACTGAGTGCCGGGCGTGACGTTCGGCCCGGCATTCTATTCTCCCATTCTCTTCAATACGCTTTTACCGGCCAGCATACCTGCAAGCAAACATCTCACGGCTGTTTCCTTCAAGGACTTTTACATTTAACGGAATAAATAAGATCCTACACTTGTTTCGATACCATTCAAAATATAAGGTGTTGATTTTGACTTTAAAGTCATATATAGGAATTTTGGAAAATTGATTATAGGAGAAAAGTATGGCTCAGTGCGTTCTTCTGAATGCCGACTATACCTTTTTGAATGTGGTGAACTGGAGACGGGCGATGTGTCTGATCGCCAAAGGGAAGGTACAGGTTTTAAGGCATTCCGGAAAAATTGTCAGAACCGCGGAAGGTATAGTTATTAAAATCCCGGCAGTCATGCGTCTTCTGAAAATTATCCGAAGCCTTTACATCAACAGAGTGCCGTTTAGCAAAAAAAATGTATTCATCAGAGACGGTTTCAGATGCGCTTATTGCGGAAATTTTCATGGAAGGCTTACCATTGACCATATCATTCCAAAATCAAAAGGCGGCAAAACCACCTTTGAAAACTGTGTTTCGTCCTGTAAGCCGTGCAACAACCTTAAAGGGGGGAGGACACCCTCGGAAGCCCGTATGTACCTCAAAGTTCAAGCATACCAGCCGACGATCGCCGAATTTTTAAGCCTGAAGGTTAAAAAGCTCGGCATCAATGAAGTGCTGAAGGATTTGGGAATATATTAAAGCCGATTTTCGTAGTACCCCCGATGAATATTGTTTGATCTAAAGCCCGGACCTTGATCTGTTCGGGCTTTTTCGTGGACGCGCCGGTTAAAGTTCTATTCGTCTATTTTCTTGACAGAAAAATATTTTGAAAGTACGTTTCAATATTTAATATAAAAACCCGGTTTTGGAGGTTATATGGACTATAAAGCGACACTCAATCTTCCGAAAACGAAATTTCCCATGAAAGCCAGTTTGGCAAAGCGTGAGCCCGAGCAGTTGAAGTCCTGGGAAGAGGAGATGCTATATCAAAAGATCAGACAAGCTTCTAAAGGCCGTGAACCGTTCATATTACATGACGGTCCGCCTTATGCAAACGGTCATATTCATATTGGTACCGCGCTCAACAAGATCCTGAAGGACTTTATTGTCCGTTCGCGACAAATGAGCGGTTTTGATGCTGTTTATGTACCGGGGTGGGATTGTCACGGGCTTCCTGTTGAACACAACGTTGAAAAAGAACTCGGTGAAAGAAAATTAACAATGGGTCAAGCCGAGATCCGAAGGCAATGCCGGACTTATGCTGAAAAATATATCGATATACAGCGGGAAGAATTCAAACGACTGGGTGTCATGGGGGAATGGGACAATCCGTATTTAACCATGAATTATGCCTACGAAGCGACGATTGCCCGTGAGTGCAATAAATTTGCGATGGAGGGAAGTCTTTTTAGAAGTAAAAAACCCATATACTGGTGTTGCAGTTGCAAGACGGCCCTGGCCGAGGCTGAAATCGAATATAATGACGAATCATCGCCGTCTATATTTGTAAAATTTTTGCTTTTGGATGATATCAGTAAAAAGTATCCGAACCTGGCCGGTAAAAAGGTGTTTGTCGTTATCTGGACAACGACGCCCTGGACCCTTCCGGCCAATCTCGCCATCGCCCTTCATCCGGATATCGTATATACGGCCATTGATACAAAAAACGGTGAGGTTTTGATTTTGGCAAAAGAACTGGTTCGAGATTGCATGAAAACCTTCGGGATTTCAAATTTTTCCGAGGTTGCCGAGATCGATGCCGCGACCCTCGAGCGAAAAAGATGTCGGCATCCGATCTATGACCGCGAATCATTGATTATCCTTGGATCTCATGTAACGCTCGAGGCTGGAACAGGGTGCGTACACACGGCACCGGGACATGGACGTGAAGATTATGAAGTAGGGCTTTTATATGATTTGGATGCATATTCTCCGGTAGATGACCGCGGCTGTTTTACGCAGGATGCGGAGTTTTTCAGCGGACAATTCGTCTTTGACGCCAATTCCGATATCATCGCCAATTTAGAAAAAAGCGGTGCGTTGATGGCCCAGGGAACGCTGGAACATTCCTATCCCCATTGCTGGCGATGTAAAAAGCCGGTTATTTTCCGGGCAACGCCCCAGTGGTTTATATCTATGGATAAAACAGGGCTTAGAAAAAATGCCCTTAAAGAAATCGACAGAGTCACATGGATTCCATATTGGGGCAAAGAAAGAATTTACGGCATGATTGAAAATCGTCCGGACTGGTGTGTTTCAAGACAACGGGCCTGGGGCGTACCGATTGCCATATTTTATTGTCAAAAATGCGGCACACTGTATTTAAACAAGAACATCGTCAATCATATCTATCGATTATTTGAAGAAAGCGGCGCCGACATATGGTTTGAAAAAAAAGTGGAAGAATTACTTCCTGAAAACGCTGTGTGTGAAACATGCGGCAATAAAACCTTTGCCAAAGAGGATGATATCCTGGATGTTTGGTTCGACTCCGGAGTCAGTCATGCGGCGGTCCTGGAGCAACGCCCGAATCTCAGATGGCCCGCCGATCTTTATCTGGAAGGCAGTGATCAGCACCGGGGCTGGTTTCACAGCTCACTCCTTACGGCTGTCGGGACAAGGGGAAGCGCGCCCTATAAATCGGTATTGACACACGGTTTTGTTGTCGATGCCAAGGGCAAAAAAATGTCCAAATCCCTGGGGAATGTCGTGGCGCCTGAAGAAGTGATCAAACGGCATGGCGCCGAGATTCTCCGCTTGTGGGTATCTGCATCGGACTACAGGGATGATATTCGTATCTCCGAAAATATATTAAAACAATTGAGCGACGCTTACAGAAGAATCAGAAATACCTGCCGTTTTTTATTGGGCAATCTGTATGATTTCAACCCTGAAAGGGATGGTATCTCCTATGATATGTTGTTTGAGATGGACCGATTTGCACTTCACAGACTTCAGGAGTTGATTCAAAGGACTCGAAGAGCCTATGAAACTTATGAATTTCACATTATTTATCATGCGCTTTATAATTACTGCATCGTCGACCTTTCTGCTTTTTACCTGGATATCCTCAAAGACCGTCTGTACACATCGCCGTCTCAATCCATGGGCAGAAGAAGCGCACAGACCGTTATCCATAGCATCCTGGACGCCCTTGCCAGGCTGATGGCGCCGATACTCGCATTTACGGCCGAAGAAATATGGCATTTTATACCGCGTCAAATACAGAACTCGCAAAGTGTTCACCTGACATCCTTGCCGGTGGTCAAAGCGGAATGGAAGAATGAAGAATTGGCGCAAAAATGGAGACAACTCATTAAAGTTCGGGGAGAAGTGACCAAGGCGCTTGAGGAGGCGCGGGTAAAAAAAATAATCGGGCATTCTTTGGATGCCGCTATTATCATTTATGCGGATGATGATCTGTATGATATCCTTGAGCCGTATAAGAACGACCTAAAAATGATGCTCATCGTTTCAGAGGCGTCCCTGATCAAAGGCATAGCGTCTGATGTGTCGTTTAAAAGCCTGGATATTGAAGGCTTATCGATACGGGTTGAAACGGCATCCGGCGAAAAATGTGAGCGGTGCTGGATACGGGATGTCTCCGTTGGAGCGGACTCAGAGCAGCCGACGATCTGCAATCGGTGCCGGAATGCACTGAAAGCATAAAAATACCGCTTATTCTTTAAAAGGGTCAAATTGAAGGTGCGTTTAAATTTTTTAGATTCGGACGGATCCGACGCCAAGCACGGCAAATATATAAAGCTGTTGGTTATTTCCGGCCTGGTTGTTATACTCGACCAAATAACAAAACTTTGGATAATAAAAAAAATTCCCTTATTTCATTCCATTACCGTGATTCCCGGATTTTTCAACATCACCCATATACTTAACCCCGGTGGTGCTTTCGGGTTCTTGGCGCATCAAAATTCACATTTTCGTAATGTGCTTTTTCTTCTGGCTTCATCAATTGCGATTTGTTTTATTTATTTCTTTTATAAGAACGTATACAAGACACAACCACTTCTTGCTTCGGGCCTTGCTTTAATATTCGGAGGCGCCGTCGGCAATTTGATCGACAGAATTCGATTCGGAAAGGTCATTGATTTTTTGGATTTTTATATCGGCAACCACCACTGGCCTGCGTTTAATGTGGCTGACAGTGCGATCACGGTCGGCATCACTGTTTTTGTGTTTCATCTTCTCTTTAAAAAATTGCCGTAAGACTTTATTGTCCTACTTTCTAAAAGAACTTTCTACAAAACAAATACCTTTTGGGTAATCAAGGCTCGGTCTTTTCTCCGGCCTCTAGACTCACGGGCTGGAAGCTGAGCTGGGATTTTTACAATGCCTGAAATTCACTACAAAGAGCTGGATCGTTATCTGAAAAAAATTAAAGAAAACCAAAAGACCAAAGGGTTTTCGCCGGTATACCTGATTTATGGTGAAACCCTGTTGTATAAAAATACACTTGAGGTTCTTCTCGATGCTTTAATTCCGCCAAATCTTAGAAGTTTTAATTACCACGCGATAGACGGAGAAAATGATCATATCGAAGAGGTTGTCGAACGGATAAACACCTATTCGCTTCTATCCGGTCCGAGAGTCGTTGCGCTTTGCGATTCCAAGATATTCTATTCGAAACAGAATGAAGGACTACTGCTTGAGAAAGCCCAAAACGCCTATAAGGACCAAAATATGAATCAGGCGGCAACATCCCTTCTGACGCTTTTGGGTCTTTTAAACCTGTCGCTGGATGATATCGATGAGACCCATAAAAAAAAGATCTTCAAAATGGGAATCGATAAGCCGGAGGAGACCCAATGGCTTGATCAGACCTTAAAATTTTGCAAGGAAAACCGACTTTCCATTCCCTCCGGAGGATACAAAGCCGATCTTTTGCAGCGCGCTATAGAAAAAGGATTTCCTGAAAGAAATCATCTGGTCATTACCGCCGACATGGTGGATAAGCGCCGCAAGCTTTTTAAAATTATAAAAGAATATGGCCTTATTATTGACTGCTCCGTGCCGAAAGGGGATCGAAGGGCGGATAAGATCGCCCAGGAAGCGGTGCTTTCCGAAAGAATGGAAACCCTTCTTAGCCGATACGGTAAGGTAATGAATAAGAGAGCATACCAGGACTTGTATGCCTTGACCGGATTTGATATCGACACTTTTTCTGATAATCTGGAAAAGCTGATTGACTTTGTGGGCCATGAAAAAGTGATCACCGCGGAAGATGTCGCGTTTTTATTAAAACGTACCCGAAAGGATGCCATATATGAGTTGACGAATGCGGTGGCCGATCGAAATGCCGAACGGGCGCTCTTTTTTTTAAACTCGCTTTTGCTGGAAAATTTTCATCCGCTTCAGATTCTGGCTTCGATCACCAATCAGATCAGAAAGCTGGTTGTACTCAAGGATTTTGTGGAAAGTTCTCATGGCAGTGCGTGGTATCCCGGAATGCCGTATGCTCAGTTTGCAGACCGTATGATGGCGGCAGTTCAGTCATACAACAAAGAATTTATGGATCGGATTTCAAAATCCAATGAGATGCTCTCAGAAGATATGAACGGAGATGCCAAGAAGACTAAAAAAGGGCGCGAGGCTAAAAGAGGTTTGCCGGACACGGATCTTGAGATTGCCGTCAACCCTTATCCTGTGTATAAACTGATGTTGAATACGGAAAAATATACTAAAAATGAACTTATCGAAGCTTTGGCGCATCTGAGTCAGGCCGATGTTCGACTCAAATACACAAAGCAAAAACCCAAGACAGTACTGGAAGAAATTATTTTCCGGATGTGTCATACCTCGAGGGTATAAAACGCTAAAAGGAGAAACTGAGTGGGATTTATCAGACAGCAGGAGGAACGTTTGGCCGTAAGACTGTTGATTTGGCAGTATCAGAGGTTGAAGATTCCTGTGCCGGCGATGGCAGAACTGGAAAAACAGGCTGCCAGATTTGTTGAGGACGCCCACCGAATTGCCCGTGATAGAGGACGAAATGTCGTATCCATTCTCAAAGAAATGATAAACGATATTAAAAAAGGAGGCGGCAGTACATAAACCAGCCCCTTTTAGAGCCGGTGTATTATTTTGTTGAAAAAGAAGAATCATTATGGTATTCAGCCACATCGATCAAAGGATTATATCTTGTTATTCTATTTAAAACAGCAGGTTAAATAGTATCGAGAAAAGGAGGCCGTCATGCGAAAAAGTTGGGTGTTTATTATTTCCTGTATCGTGATCAGTTTGTTTTTTATCCCTTCCGCCTGGTGTAAGACAAAAGCCATCAAGATCGGGATCAATGCCCCAATGACCGGAGATATTCCAAAAGTGGGCGAGGGCACGAAATATGCCGCTGAGATGTGGCTCGAAGATATTAAGGCCGCCGGTGGAATAGAGGTCGGCGGAAAGAAGTATCCCGTAAAGCTGGTTATCGAAGACAATGAATCCAAAGCGGAATCGGCCGTAAAAGTCAATACCAAGATGATTACCGAGGATGAAGTTCTGGTCATTGTCGGACCCCAGTCTTCCAAGCAGGCGATCCCGGCAGGAGAAGTCGCCAATAACTATAAAACCCCCATGATCAGCCCGTGGTCCACCAATCCTGACACCACCAAGGACCGCCCCTATGTATTTCGCGGCTGCTTCCTCGATCCTTTTCAGGGGCCGGTACTGGCCAACTTTATTAAAGATGAATTTGGGTTTACGAAGGCCGCGGTGCTCTATGATGTGGCCAGTGATTATCCCAAGGGACTTGCCGAATTTTTTAAAAAAGCCTGGGAAAAGCAAAACGGGCCTGGATCGGTTGTGGCTTTTGAAAGTTTTACCACAAAAGATGCGGATTTTAGCTCCCAGTTGACAAAGATTATAAAATCGGGAGCCCAGGTTCTGTTCACGCCTCAATACTACAATGAAGTGGCCTTGATTGTGCAACAGGCCCATGAGTTGGGTTGGAACAAACCGATTGTAGGAAGCGACAGTTGGGGTTCGGCGGAGACCGTGCAGCTTTGCGGTAAAGATTGCTACGGGCTTTTTTTCAGTACACATTATGCTGCAGCGGGCGCCAAGGGGGCGACCATGACATTTATCGATCGGTATAATAAAAAATACGGATATGTGCCGGATGATGTGGCGGCGCTGACATGGGATTCCCTGGGAATCGTCAAGACAGCCATCGAGCATGTCGGCAAATTGACGGGCAACATCGAAAAGGATCGTAAGAATGTCCGTGATGCCATGGCCAAGGTCAAAGAATATGACGGCATTACCGGTAAAATGACCTTTACCGAAAACGGAGATCCCATAAAATGCGCCGTCATCGTCAGGATCAGTAATAAAGGCGAATACGAGTTTTATAAATCTGTTTGCCCGTAGAGGCGGATTTAGACGACCATAATGTGTTTTCAAAATTGGTGGTCGCCGGATTGTTTCAGCCCGAGGCTGCTGTTTCATTTTTAAAAAAATAAAGGCGGGCCAGGGCAATGTGCCCTGAGCCCGCTTTTTTTTGAATGAATAAGGGAGAGTCCGTTTAATGACATTTTTCTTCCAAAACCTGATCAACGCGTTACAATGGGGCAGTTTCTATGCACTGATCGCGCTGGGATACTCCATGGTGTACGGGATCCTGATGCTCTTTAATTTTGCACACGGCGATATTTTCATGGTCGGTGCTTATATCGGTTTTGGTGTGGCAACGGGCATCACGGCGCTGGCTTCATTGGGCGCCATCGTTCTGCCCAACTGGTTGATTCTGGTCTTGACCATTATCATTTCCATGTTTCTGACCTCCTTTGTCGGCATGCTTGTGGAAAGGCTGGGATACCGGCCGTTACGGGAAGCGCCCAGAGCATCGGCGGCCATCACCGGTTTGATGATCGGCATCATCCTCGAGACCGGAAATCTGGCCCTGTTGGGCGCCCAAAGGGTCCGGTTTCCGACGCTGATTAAATCCGAGACATATAATATCAACGGCGTATTTGTCACCAATAAAAAGATTATGATCGTGGTTGTTTCCCTGATGCTGATGATGGCATTGCACCAGTTCGTTCGAAGAACCAAATGGGGAATGGCCATGCGGGCCATGGCCTTTGACTTCGTCGTGGTACCTTTGATGGGCGTACCCGTAAACACCATCGCCGCAATGACGTTTGCCATCGGTTCCGCACTGGCGGCCGCTGCAGGAATTTTGTTTGGCGTTGCTTACCCGGTCTTGGATCCGTACATGGGAATTGTTTTCGGGTGGAAGGCGTTCGTAGCCGCGATATTAGGGGGCCGGGGCTCTGTTCTCGGCGCCACGCTGGCCGGATTTTTATTGGGTTTCATTGAAATATTCGTGGCAATGATTTTTCCCTCGACGCTGCGCGATTTAATTGCATACTCTATTATTCTGCTGATACTGACGTTCAGGCCCCACGGCTTTTTCGGCGAACCTTACAGCGCACGTTTGAGGCTCTGATCGATGAATGAAAATAACAGAAAATCTCTTGGGATCAGATCTTTTGTAAAGCAAAAGACTCAGGCGCTGTTTTCAGAGGTGCCGCTGCTCGGTTGGCTTTTGGGCATGCTGATCGCGGTAGTACTGGAGCGATTCGTGGGTGAGGTGCTGGCCGAGAGTTTAGGGCTGCCGAAAGTGCCGATGCTTTTTGGTCTCGTGACGATGCTCAAATATCCGTTGATGATCCCCGGTACAATTCTGTATGTATTGATGATATTTGTTCTGCCGATCAGCGTTGTTGCACGATTGACGTCCGGGGCGACCAACCGCGTGGCCGCCAAGCTGCTTGATCTGCCATTATTGATTTCGGTGGTCCTTCATATCGGTCTGCTTTACGCTGTGCTCTATTTGTGGTCGGAAGTCAGCGCCTACCGGGTTCTTACCCTCAAGCTCACACTCATCGCCGTTATACTGACATTGAGTTTGAATGTCATAAACGGCTACATGGGAGAATTTTCGTGTTCTCATCCGGGATTCATGGCGCTGGGCGCATATGCCGCTTCAGTCTTTACCGTTGTCCTTTTTTCCAACGATAAATTATTCGGTCATGCATTGCTTCCGGCGGCATTAGGCCCTTTCATGTTTCCCATTGCATTGATCATCGGCGGCATCGTTGCGGCAATAGGAGCCCTTGTCATTGCCATTCCTTCTTTTAGGACGCGGGGCGATTATCTGGCCATTATTTCCCTGGCGTTTATGTTCATCGTAAAAAGCCTGATCGAAAACCTGGAAGTCGTGGGCGGGCCCAGGGGGTTGAGCAGCCAACCGGACCTGGCCAGCCTGCCGACCGTATTTATATGGACGGTGGCATGCATCTGGATCACCAACAATTTTGTACGGTCTACAATAGGAAAAGCGTTGAATGCCGTACGTGATGATGAGGTTGCCGCCAACGCCATGACAGTAAATACCCGGCGCACCAAAATCACGGCGTTTTTGTTTGCGGCTTTTTGGGCCGGTATTGCCGGCGGACTTTTTGCACATGTGCTAAGATATGTAAATCCCAGCACGTTCGGTTTGCAAAAACTTGCGGAGGTACTGGCGATGGTGTATTTCGGCGGGTTGAACTCTGTGTACGGATCCATCGTGGGGGCGGTAAGTCTGAGTATGCTGGGTGAAGCGTTGCGGCCACTTGAGATTTTTAAATGGATCATTATTCCGCTTTTACTGATTTTGATAATGATTTATAGACCCACAGGCCTTGTTGCTTTCAAGGAATTTAATGTGGGAAAACTTGTGAAGCCGAAAAATAAACCAGATCAAAGGAAGTCGGATGCCGCTGCTTAGCGTTGAAAAAATGAGTCACGAGTTTGGGGGGCTGCGGGCGGTTAACAACTACAGCCTGGAAATCGAAAAAGGTCAGATCAGAGGGCTGATCGGTCCCAACGGAGCCGGCAAAACAACGATTTTCAACCTCATCACCGGCATATACAAGCCGACGGAAGGGGAGATTTATTTGGAGGGGAAGAAGATAACAGGCCTCCAGCCCAACCAGATTGCTTCCCATGGTTTGGGTAGAACATTTCAGAACATGCAATTATGGCGCCATATGACGGTTCTCGAACATATAAAGATGGCGCGCTATTCAAGAATCAGTTACGGATTGATCGGCGCCTTTTTTGGTACTCCCAAAAGACACCGTCAGGAAAATGAGATCGAAGAGATGGCTTACAGTCTTTTAAAGATGGTGGGTATCGCGCATCATGCCGGTCAGATCATCCTTAATTTACCTTATGGAGACCAGCGGCGGGTTGAAATCGCGCGGGCACTGGCCACTGAGCCGAAAATACTGTTTTTAGATGAACCCACGGCGGGCATGAATCCCGAAGAGCTGATTCAAATGATGGAAATTGTCCGAAAAGTCCATAAAAAGCTGGGTCTGGCCATTTTTTTAATTGAACACAGACTCAAGGTGGTGATGGAACTTTGCGAAATCATCCAAACACTCAACTTTGGCCAGGTCATTGCCGAAGGGACGCCGGAAGAGATCCAAAACGACCCAAAAGTCATTGATGCCTATCTTGGAAAGGGGACGGTGATCTGATGTTATTGTCAGTTGAAAATCTTGGCGTATCTTACGATAATATTCGAGCCCTTCATGGCATTGGATTTCAGATCGACGACGGTGAAATCGTCTGTATTATCGGGGCCAACGGCGCCGGCAAAAGCACGACGCTGAGAGCGATTTCCAGATTGGTTCCCGTGGAAAAAGGAACAAAGATGACATTTATGGGAAATGACCTGTTAAAATATCCTGCCGACAAGGTGGTGAGCAAGTTCGGAATTTCCCATGTTCCCGAAGGGAGACGACTTTTCGGCAACCTGACCATTATGGAGAACCTCAAACTGGCGACATTTGCCAGAAAGGATCGGGAGAAGATCGAGGAAGATCTGGAAAGGGTATTCGAGATATTTCCCCGCCTGAGCGAACGTAAAAACCAAAATTCTGGAACGCTCAGCGGTGGAGAACAGCAGATGCTTGCCATTGGCAGGGCGTTTATGAGCGGAAGGAGAATAATGCTTCTGGACGAACCTTCCATGGGGCTTGCCCCTTTGCTCATGATGAATGTGTTTGATGCCCTTAAACAGCTCAATAAAGAAGGTACCACCATTTTATTGGTGGAGCAGAACGCCCGAATGGCCCTTCAATTTTCACAGCGCGGCTATGTGCTTGAAAGCGGCAATCTGGTGCTTCAAGGAAATTCGGAAGAACTGCTGGCCAGCCCCGAAGTCAAGAAGGCTTATCTTGGGGGTTAATGTTCGGAAGGGAGTAATATTATGATACGTGTGGCTGTTGTGGGTGCGACAGGATATGCCGGCGCAGAGCTTGTACGGATACTTTGCAGTCATCCCGATATCCGGCTGACAATGCTGACGTCTCGCAAATATACCGGTGTTGCGTTTGACAAGGTTTTCCCCGCGATGACCGGTTCCGTCAACCTGGTATGCGAGGCATTTGCCATGGATAAACTCTGTGACAGCGCGGATGTTGTATTTACCGCGCTGCCCCATAAAATTCCCATGACGCTGGTACCGGAACTTATTTCAAGAGGCAAAAAAGTCATCGATCTGTCCGCTGATTTTAGATTTAAAGACGCAAAAATCTATGAAGCGCATTATCAGCAGCATACCGCAAAGGAACTATTGGACCAGGCGGTTTACGGGCTTTGTGAGATTTATTTTGACAAGATTAAAAAGGCCGATCTGGTGGGCGCGCCCGGATGTTATCCTACCAGTGTATTATTGCCTCTTCTGCCGGTAATAAAGGGTAACTATATCGATACCGGCACCCTTGTCGCCGATTCAAAATCCGGCGGCAGCGGCGCCGGGCGCAGCCTGTCTTTGACCACTCATTTTTGCGAAGTGAACGAGTCGTTTAAGGCGTACAAAGTCGCAGAACACCGGCACAACCCTGAAATGGAAGAAATTTTGAGTATCGAAGCGGGCCGGAACATAAAACTGACGTTTGTCCCCCATCTGGTTCCCATGTCCCGCGGGATACTTACGACACTGTATGCCAATCCGGTTAAGGGTGTCACCCGCGAAGATATCGAGAACTGTCTCAACACCTTTTATACCGGCCGTCCGTTTATCCGGATTCTTGGCGAAAACCGCCTTCCGGATACCCGCCATGTACGCGGAACCAATTTTTGTGAGATCGCGATCAGAATGGATGAACGAAGCGGTCGTATGATCCTGATTTCAGCCATCGACAATCTGGTAAAGGGTGCTGCGGGCCAGGCCGTACAAAACATGAATATTATGCTCGGCCTGGATGAAACTACCGGACTCCGGATGGTTCCTTTTCCGGTATAGTTCGATTGATACTGAAGAGTTTTTTTCTTAATGCATCAGGCTCGGCAGCCAGAGGGCGATCTGGGGAAACAGAATGAGGAGCAGGTTGCAGACCAGCAGCGCTATGAGCATGGGGTATACCCCTTTGAAAATGGTTTCCAGCGGCACATCCCTTGCGACACCGTAAACCACATAGACATTGACCCCCACCGGCGGCGTAATCACCCCCATTTCCGTAACAAGAACAATCACGACACCAAACCAGATCGGATCAAAGCCGAGGGTTTGAACCACCGGGTAAAAAATCGGGATCGTCAGCATAATCATGGCCAGTGCGTCCATAAAGCAGCCTCCGGCAAGATAGACAAGAATGATCAGGCCGATGACGGCATGCGGCCCAAGCGGAAGCGATCCCACATAATTGGCAAGGGTATAGGGGAGCCGGGTTATTGCCATGAAATGACCAAATATCACTGCACCGGTGACGATCACCATAATCATACAACTGATTTTGGTGGTGTCGGCAAGGGACTGGATAAAATCGCTCCAGTGCAATTGTCTTCTGACGATGGCAATGAGAAGTGTCATAAAAGCACCAACAGCGGCGGCTTCCGTTGGTGTGAAAAATCCGAAAAAGATACCTCCCATCACCAGCAAGAAAAGGACCAGCGCTTCAAGTATGCCGGCAAAAGACCTGATTTTTTCCCGAAAACCGGTTTTGGGCCCCGGAGGCGCCAAAGAGGGATTTTTTCGCACACGAAGGTGAATGGTCATCAGAAAGAGAAAGCAGAGGAGAATACCCGGTACGATGCCGGCTGCAAAAAGTTTTCCGATGGATTGTTCTGTGAGAATACCGTATACGATAAAAATCACACTGGGAGGGATCAGGATGCCAAGACTGCCGGCAGCCGCTACGGTACCCGTCGCCAGGCCCATATCATATCCGTATCGTTTCATTTCAGGAAGCGCAACCGTGGCCATGGTTGCTGCAGTGGCATTGGTTGAGCCGCATATGGCCGCGAATCCGGCACATGCGCCGACAGTGGTCATGGCCAGTCCGCCTCGACGATGCCCCAGCAGCACATATGCGCTGTCATAGAGCCTGCGGCTGATACCGGCGTGAAAGGCGATTTGTCCCATAAACACAAAAAGGGGGATAACGGTTAAATTATAGGAAGAGAAAACATCCCATACATCCCGGGCCAGAAGACTCGATGCCGCGGCATAGTTTACGACATAACCGAATCCAATAAATCCCAGAAAAGCCATGGCAAAGCCCACAGGCATATTGGAATACAAAAGAAAGACGAGGGCGATAATGCCGATGATGCCGATAGTTAACAGGTTCATTTCTCCAGGATCTTTATCGCATTTTTGATCATGTCGGATAACAATAGCAGGAAAACGACACCTGCCGAAAAACCGATTCCATAGATAAAAGGATAAAAAGGAAGCTCCAAAGTGAGAGACACTTCATGAGCGGTGTGAAGGTCATTTGCATATGTTATGGATTGCCATGTAATGACGCCGAAAATAAACAATCCAAAACAGCTGGTGATACATTCGATGAACCGCTGAACTCGGGGAGGAAAATGACTGACGACAAAGCTTACCGAAACATGGCCTTTTTCTATGGAAGTGTGTGCCATGGCAAAAGATACGGCGACCGCCCCCAGAAAACCGACCAGTTCATATGTCCCGGGTATCGGTTTTCGAAAAAATCTCAAAACAACATCGGCGGTAGTGAGCAACATCATGGCGACAATGGCCGCCCCAGCGATCCAATACATTTTGTTTGAAAGATCGCGAATTAATTTTTCAAAAATATGCATGTTGTTCCATTTATAAATAAAAAAGGTTGTCCGCGTCCGTCAATTAACGGACGGGACAACCCGTGAATGCATCCCTTATTTTGAATATTTTTTCATTAACTCCCTTATTTTCTGAACATACTTTTTCCCGTTGGGGGTATGGGCAATATAGTCATCGATGACCGGTTGCGCTGCCTTTCGCCACCGGGCGCTTTCTTTGTCTGACAGTGGTATGATTTTGTTTCCGAGGCTGAGCGTATATTTTCTGCCTTCCTGGTCGGTGCGGTCCCATACTTTGCCGTGAATATCGGTATATTTAGCACTGACTTCATCGAATATTTTTTTTATGTCAGGGGGAAGGGCGTTCCATTTGTCGAGATTCATCACCACGAAAAATGTAGTGGTATAGCCGACGCTGTAACATTCCGTGGTGTATTTGATAACTTCGGCTTGTTTCCAGCCCTTTAAAACTTCCATGGGGCCGAATGTCCCTTCGACAACGCCTTTTTTCAGGGCGTCATAAGTGTCGCCCTGAGGCATAGCCACCGGAACGCCGCCGAGTGCGGTTACAATTTTAGCACTGAGGCCCGTTGCCCTGATTTTCATGCCTTTCAGATCCTCAAGGCGCCTAACCGGCTTTTTGGTGTGAAGAAGGCCGGGACCATGGGCATGGAGATAAAGGACTTTCACGTCATCTAATTCTTTGGGTTTGAAAGTTTTTGCAAATGCTTCGGCCACATTACTGGCCATCTCCCCACTGGTATAGCCCATGGGAAGATCCACTGCAGCCATCACCGGAAAACGCCCGCGAGTGTACGCAAAAAGACTGAATCCCAAGTCGGATATTCCTTTGACGACGCCGTCGTAACATTGCGGTGCTTTGGTCAGCGTTCCGCCCGGGAAAACGGAAATCTGAACCCTGTTATGGGTGCGTCTTTCAATTTCCTTTACCCAGTCCATTGCAGCTTTTGTCTGAGCGTGGTTTGGAGGGAAAAAAATGCTGTAGGTGAGCTTGATCGGCTTTGTTTGTGCGGCGAATGCGCTGGTCGCTGTCATAATTATCCCGATAACAACGGTCCAAAAAAATATCGCGATATTTTTGGTCATCAGAATTTCCTCCTTGGTTGGGAATTAAAAATTGATTCGAAAGGAAAAAATACCCTGAATTTCCTATCAAATTATTTAAGTTCGATATAATAAAATAAACCATAAAACAATAAAAATTTTGATTCGATAGATATCGTAGATCTTCGCTGAATTGATGAATCCGTTGTCAGGATCAAGTGACGACAATTCTTGACATTACGTTTTTATTGATCTATGAAAACGTGTCGTTTCATTTTTAATCATTCCTTAGCGCTTTTTCGCAGGCATGGACTCAAGTGATATTCTAAAAAGATTCGTCTGTAATTTGTTAAAATAAATAATGGCAACCCAATTTTGAGAAAAGTTGTATCAACATATTAAACTTTTGGCGAAAGGAGATTGAAAATGTCAGCAAAACTCATTAAGGGGACTGAGATTCGCGAGCAGATTCTCGAAGAAATTACGGCTGAAGTAGCAGAAATTAAGGAAAAACATGGTGTCGTACCGGGCCTCGTTACCATTCTGGTGGGAGAAAATCCAGCTTCAATTTCATATGTCACACTTAAGATAAAAACAGCCCACCGTGTTGGTTTTCACGAAATACAGGACAGCCAACCGATGGATCTTTCCGAAGAAGCGCTGTTGGGTTTAATCGACAAATATAATAAGGATGATGCCATCCACGGCATTCTGGTCCAACTTCCCCTTCCCAAACATGTTGATGAGAAGAAAGTGTTGAATGCCATCGATCCTGATAAAGATGTGGACGGATTCCATCCGGTTAATGTCGGCCGTCTTATGATCGGCGGTAAAGAGGTTAAATTCCCGCCCTGCACCCCTGCAGGCATACAGGAAATGATCGTTCGCGCCGGTGTTGAAACAAAAGGGGCTGAAGTTGTGGTCGTCGGACGGTCAAATATTGTCGGAAAACCCATTGCCAATATGATGCTCCAGAAGGGTGTCGGCGCGAATTCCACCGTAACTATCGTTCACACGGGCACCAGGGATCTGGCTTCCCATTGCCAGCGCGCTGATATTCTGATTGTGGCTGCCGGCGTTCCGGGATTGGTAAAACCGGAATGGATCAAACCGGGCGCCTGCGTTATCGATGTCGGCGTCAACAGGATCGGAGAAAAGATCAGTGAAAAAACCGGAAAGAAAATCGCTATTTTAAGTGGCGATGTAGATTTTGATGCCGCAAAAGAGATCGCGGGCTGGATTACGCCGGTTCCCGGCGGCGTGGGGCCCATGACCATCACCATGCTGATGAAAAATACATTGAAGTCCCTCAAATTTAAACTCGGAATCGCCTAACCGTTTTTTCTAAAATAACGGGGGGGATATTTCCTCCCCGTTATTCTTGCTGATTTCCCAAACTATTGACAAAGTCCACATTTTCATGTAAAATAAGCCATTATTTTTTACAAAAGAATGAAACTCTCCTGAAAGATCAAAATAACGGTTTTTTGTGAGAGTGTTTTATTTGAAAGGTGTCACGTCTGATGGCATGACAGAATAGAGTTGTTATTCTGTAACCATATGAATTATATAATTATAATCGTGGTTATTAAAAAACATACTGCTTAACTGACAGAATCGTTATGAACGATAAAATCTCTTTTTACCTACTAAGTTACAGTGGCAAGACTGTTAAACAGTTCGCACTCACCAGACGGCGTTTAGGGGTTATCGTTGCGTGCTCGATAATCTTAATGATGGTTACCGCAGGCATTTTTTTCGATTATTTTAATCTTAAGATTACATTTAATAAAAAAGAAATTGAAAAAACAATCACCAATCAATCCAATGAGATTCTCAGCCAACGCAAGCAGATTCATAAATTTGCTAATGAAATAAATTCTTTAAAGTCAAACTTGGTTAAATTAAACAAATTTGAAAAAAAGATTAGGATTATTGCCAACATTAGCAATCCTTCCGAAAAAGACAATCTCTTCGGTGTCGGAGGATCCATTCCCGAAGATATTGATCCCAAACTCCCCCTGACGGTAAAACACAACAGCCTGATGCGTGAAATGCATGAACAAGCCCGGGAACTAAAATTAGCTTCCGTCAGTCAGGAAAAGGTTTTCGAATCCCTGATTAACGATCTAAAACGCAAGCGCAACTTACTCTCATCTACGCCGTCCATTTGGCCGACAAAAGGCTGGTTATCCTCTGGATTCGGATACCGGATCTCGCCGTTTACCGGTTTGCGCGAATTCCACAAGGGTCTTGACATTTCAAGCCGAAAAGGATCGAAAGTTATTGCTACTGCAGATGGTGTTGTAACATTCGCCGGAAAAAACGGTCTCTACGGGAATATGATCAAAATTGATCATGGACACGGTATGATGACGCGCTACGGACATCTTGAAAAAATGTTAAAAAAGAGGGGGGATGCCGTTAAAAGAGGAGATGTTATCGGATTAATGGGGAATACGGGACGAAGCACCGGCCCCCATGTACATTATGAAGTTTTTTTAAACGGTCTTCCTGTGAACCCCAAAAAATACATATTAAACTAGACCATTTTAACAGCCCTTCCTTTCCGATCTTTTCGCTTTTTTCAACAGTTGACATCCTGACCAACGATCTTAACACTTTTTGCATAATCTGTTGTTTGATGATATATTGGCTCTAAAAATATCGCATGCAAAATAACACGTGTAATGTGCCACTTGACTCTTTCATGAGAATTAATGGGCATCTTTATAACCTTTAATGGAATAGGAATATATTTTTAATGGCAGAAAATTTTTTAACAAAAGTTTTTGGAAGTAAAAACGAACGTGAATTAAAAAAAATCAGACCCGCCGTTGAAAAGATCAGTGCCTTAGAATCTCAAATGCAGTCCATGAACGACGAAACGCTGAAAGCACAAACAAAGATTTTCAAGGACCGTCTGAACAACGGTGAATCACTCGATGATATTCTTCCGGAGGCCTTTGCAACAGTTAGAGAGGCGTCGGTTCGTAGCTTAAAAATGCGGCATTTTGATGTTCAGTTGATCGGTGGAATCGTTCTTCATCAGGGAAAGATTGCTGAAATGAAGACCGGTGAAGGCAAAACCCTGGCGGCAACCCTCCCGGCATATTTAAATGCACTTTCGGGCAGGGGGGTTCATATTATTACCGTGAACGATTACCTGGCCAAACGCGACACCGAATGGATGGGGCATATTTATAAATTTTTGGGGCTTTCAGTGGGGTGTATTCTTCATGGATTGACTGATGAAGAGCGCAAGGCCGCATACGGTTCGGATATCACTTACGGCACCAATAATGAATTCGGCTTCGATTATTTAAGAGATAACATGAAGTTCGACATCGACACCATCGTTCAAAAAGATCTCAATTTTGCAATTGTCGACGAGGTGGACAGTATTCTGATTGACGAAGCCAGGACCCCGTTGATCATATCCGGTCCGGCTGAAAAATCGACGGATCTGTATCACCATGTCAACGCCATCATTCCACGTCTTGTTTCCGAACAGGACTATACCGTAGATGAAAAGGCCCGATCGGCGGTGCTGACCGAGGAGGGGGTTGCAAAGGCCGAAAACATGCTGAAGGTGGAAAATCTCTATGACCCAAAATATATCGAGATTCTCCACCATGTGAATCAGGCGCTCAAAGCACACGTTCTCTTTAAACGAGATGTTGATTATATTGTGAAAAACGGAGAAGTGATTATCGTCGATGAATTCACCGGCCGTTTGATGCCCGGGCGTCGATACAGCGAGGGATTGCATCAAGCCCTTGAGGCCAAGGAAAACGTCAAGATCGAAAACGAGAATCAGACACTGGCGACGGTTACATTTCAAAACTATTTTAGAATGTATGACAAGCTTGCCGGCATGACCGGGACGGCAGATACGGAAGCCGCCGAATTTAAAAAAATATATGATCTTGACGTGATGGTGATTCCGACAAACATGCCCATGATTCGAAAAGACAATTCGGACGTGATTTATAAAACCCGAACAGAGAAATTTGACGCGGCGCTCAATGCCATCATTGAACTCAATAAAAAAGGGCAGCCGGTTCTGGTGGGAACCATATCCATTGACGTTTCGGAGAGTTTTGCAACAAAATTAAAAAAAAGAGGGATTAAACATAGCGTACTCAACGCAAAAAATCATGAAAAAGAGGCCGAAATCATCGCTTTGGCAGGCCAAAAAGGAGCGGTCACCATCTCAACAAACATGGCCGGACGAGGAACCGATATCGTTCTCGGCGAAGGCGTCACCGAACTGGGCGGGCTCCACATTCTCGGAACGGAAAGACATGAAAGCCGGCGTATCGATAATCAGCTCAGGGGGCGTTCCGGCAGACAGGGGGATCCGGGGTCTTCGCGTTTCTACCTGTCCCTGGAAGATGATTTACTGCGGATATTCGGCGGCGAGCGGATAACCGGGATCATGGACCGGCTGGGAATGGAAGAAGGCGAACCCATAGAGAACAAATTGATCAGCAAAGCCATCGAGAATGCCCAGGCAAAGGTCGAAGGACACAATTTTGATATTCGAAAACAACTGTTGGAATATGACGATGTCATGAACCAGCAAAGAGAGGTCGTTTACAGACAACGCCGTGAAGCCTTGAGCGGCAAAAGCTTAAAGCCCGCCATCGAGGAGATGATTCAGGATAAGGCTGAAGAAATCGCGTACAGTTTGATCGACGAGAAAACGTTTCCGGATGAATGGGACTGGAAAGGTTTGAAAAAGGCCGTTTTTAAACAATTTAATTTTCGGTTTGATAAGATCGACGAGGATGTCATGGACGGTCTGAATCGGGACGGTTTGGCGCAGTTGATTTCAGATAACGCGCTCAATATATACAACGAAAAAGAGGCGGCCGTGGGATCGGAAGATTTCAGACACCTTGAACGTATCGTGATGCTGCAGACCGTTGACAATTTGTGGAAAGACCATCTTTTGAGCATGGATCACCTGAAAGAAGGAATAGGGCTTAGGGGATATGCCCAACAAGATCCCTTGATTGTATATAAAAGGGAAGGGTTCGAACTGTTCCAGGAAATGGTTTCCAGGATTAAAGAAGAGACGCTGGGGATTTTATTCAGAATCCAGATATCCGAATCCCAGGACATTTCCGAGCTTCAACAGCCAAAGGAGCAGAAACTGGTTTTTTCCAGCGGAGATGAACCGGCCAAAAAGAATCCGGTAAAACGGGCTCAGGAAAAGGTCGGGCGTAACGCACCTTGTCCGTGTGGAAGCGGAAAAAAATACAAAAAGTGCTGTGGCCGGTGATGCCAAATCGTATATATTTTTCGGATGTGCCCTTTACAAATTTATGCATCAGTGATTATAATACCGAAAAAGGATTGTTGATAAGGTGTTAGCGACGTATGCAATTCGATATCCATCAAAATATGGACACAACGTAAGGGGGGGCGCCTTTAGGGAAGCATTCAAGCACATGCTTCAAAGGTCTTGCCATGGATAACGATTCAATGAACGGGTACGGCCCTGAATTAGAGGAAGATGTTATTTCTGAAACCAAAGATGATATTGATGAACCTCCCATGTACAAGGTGCTCCTTCACAACGACGATTATACTACCATGGAATTCGTTGTCGAAATTCTAATGTTTGTGTTTAAAAAATCGTCTGAGGAAGCAGTGAAGATCATGCTGAACGTTCACCATAAGGGTGTTGGAGTATGCGGCGTATATCCTTATGAAGTATCGGAAACCAAAGTGAAAACCGTCGATGCCCTGGCCAGGGAAAACGATTTTCCACTTAAGTGTACAATGGAGAAAGAATAGAACATGATCAGTAAAGAACTAAGTGAAACCCTGGGCTTTGCAGTCAGGGAAGCCAAAAGAAGACGACATGAGTATGTCTGCGTAGAGCATTTGCTTTTTGCTATTTTATACGACGGCGAAGGCATTGAAATTATAGAAAATTGTGGTGGTAATGTTGAAACGCTTAAAAATGAGCTGGAGATGTTTTTTAATGAACGGATGGAAAGTGTCCCCGAAGACAACGAATATGTTCTCCAGCAGACAGTCGGTTTTCAACGGGTCATCCAGCGGGCGATTAATCATGTCCGTTCAGCAGAAAAACAGCAGGTTGAAGTGAGTGACATACTTGCCTCGATTTTTCAGGAGAAGGATTCCCACGCAGAATATTTTTTAAGCTCTGAAGGAATTACGCGCCTCGATGTTTTAGGCTACATTTCGCACAATGTTGCAAAACCTATCCATAAGGAAGGGATTGACCCATTTATAACAACAGAAAAAAGAGATAAAAAGCAATCCTCTGATCCTTTGGAAGCATTTACCATCGATCTCGTGAAATACGCGGCTCAGGGCAAGCTGGATCCTTTGATTGGCAGGGACTTGGAGATGGAACGAACCGTTCAGGTTTTATGCCGACGTCGAAAAAACAATCCGATTTTCGTCGGAGATCCCGGCGTCGGGAAAACCGCAATGGCCGAGGGTCTTGCCATTCGGATCAGCGAAGGGTCTATCCCGGAATTGCTGAAAAATGTTCGTATCTATTCTCTTGATTTGGGCGGCTTGCTCGCGGGGACGAAATTTCGGGGTGACTTTGAACAGCGTTTAAAAGGGGTTTTGTCTTCTTTAAAAAAGAAAAAAGACGCCATTTTATTTATCGATGAGATTCACACAACGGTTGGGGCCGGAGCAACCAGCAGAGGTTCCATGGATGCTTCGAATATTTTGAAACCCGCCCTGGCGACCGGTGAGCTGCGATGTATCGGATCGACAACCTATGAAGATTATAAGAATTTCTTTGAAAAGGACCGGGCGTTGTCTCGCCGGTTCGAGAAAATAGAAATCCTGGAACCGCCGGTCAAAGAGACCATTCAAATTTTAAAAGGATTGCGATCCCGTTATGAGGAGCATCACGGCATCGTGTATACGGATCAGGCGTTAAAGGCCGCCGCCGAACTTTCCGCAAAATATATCAACGACCGTTATCTTCCCGACAAAGCAATAGATGTCATCGATGAGGCGGGGGCATTCGTTCGATTGTCCAATTCTCCCCATAGAAAAAGGATAAATCCCAAAGATATTGAAAATATTGTGGCCAAGATGGCCCGAATTCCCACCGTCAGTGTGTCAACGCCTGATAAAACGAAATTGGAGACCCTTGAAGAAAAAATCAAAGCGGTCGTTTTCGGACAGGATAATGCCATAACATCATTGGTCACATCCATTAAGCGATCACGAGCCGGTCTCGGAACACCCGAAAGACCCGTTGGATCGTTTTTATTCGCCGGTCCTACCGGTGTCGGCAAGACCGAGGTGAGTCTGCAGGTTGCAAGGGTTCTCGGGGTTCATTTTTTGCGGTTTGATATGAGTGAGTATATGGAAAAACATGCCGTTGCCCGCCTCATTGGCGCACCGCCGGGGTATATTGGTTTCGATCAGGGAGGACTTCTGACGGACGATATTCGGAAGCATCCTTACAGCGTGCTTTTATTTGATGAAATAGAAAAAGCGCATCCGGATATGTTTAACATCCTTCTTCAAGTGCTGGACCATGCGACGCTGACAGACAACAACGGGAAAAAGGCAGATTTTAGAAATGTCATTATCATGATGACCTCCAACGCGGGTACACGGGAGATGAGCACGCAAACCATCGGTTTTGGAGATAAGCAACATGATACCAAAGACAAAGGGAAAAAAGCCGTTGAAAATTTCTTTAGTCCGGAATTTAGAAATCGTCTTGACGGTATCATTCATTTCAATCCGCTGAATGAAGATATCATGAAAAAAGTGGTGGATAAGTTCATAAAAGAGCTTCGCGGGCAGTTGTCTGCTAAAAAGGTAAGCATCGGCCTTTCTTCGGAAGCCCGCACGTGGCTGGCCAAAAACGGACATGACCCGCGTTTTGGCGCCAGGCCATTGAGTCGATTGATACAAGCTGAAATTAAAGATGTCCTGTCCGACGAGATTCTGTTCGGACGTCTTGAAAAAGGCGGCAACGTATTGATCGATGTTGAGAATTCAAAGTTGGCGTTTAACTACCATCCTAAAACTTCGTTGAAGGAAAACGCATAGACCGGCCATCGTCGGGTTGATGATACGGGTATAATCATATTTAAATAGTGCCTGAACGTAACTTTCCATATCGGCACTAAATTGACGCTGTCATCTGGAAAGACAACGGCCTTATCAGTAGATCAAAGACGAGCAGGGTTATATGCGTGTTTTCCGCTTAATTATTTGACGATATCAGCGTGCCTGTTTTTCTTTTATCCGATACCGTTGGCTTTCCTCCGCCCTACCTTGCGTCCAAAGAAGGCTTGCTGGCCGTTGGGGGTGATCTCGGCATAAAACGGCTGATTCTTGCCTATCGAATGGGAATTTTTCCATGGTTTTCAGATGGTGATCCGATTCTTTGGTGGTCGCCTGACCCTCGCCTTGTGTTGTATCCTTCCGAAATTAAAATCTCAAAAACCTTAAAAAAAATCATAAAAAAAAATGTATTCAAGGTAACCATGGACATGGCATTTGATGAGGTTATCAACCAGTGCGCACAAGTTCGCTTGCAAAAGAATCAAGGCACATGGATCGTCAAAGAGATGATCGATGCTTATTGCGAACTTCATAGATCCGGCTATGCACATTCAGTGGAAGTCTGGCAACAGGAGGAACTGGCCGGGGGGTTATACGGCGTTTCTCTCGGAAAGTGTTTTTTCGGAGAATCCATGTTCAGCCGAGTCAGCAGCGCATCAAATGTCGCCCTCGTCAAGCTTGTTAAATATATTAGCAACTTATCGTTTGATCTGATTGATTGTCAGGTCCGCACCGAGCATTTGATCCGCTTCGGTGCCAGAGAAATCCCAAGAAAGCTTTTTTTAAGTCAACTTGAAAAATCTCTTGATGCGCCGACTCAAAAAGGAAAATGGGAATATATGATCTAAACACCGAACTTTTTTTAAATACGGACAGGTTCAACGTCGTGTGTCATTTTTTTGGCGTTTTCTCTGAAGACGTATCCGCTTATTTTTGACAGGCCTTCCTTCAACATTCAAACCTTTTGATGCAGATCCAATACTCAACCTTGTGAGAAATGATTTGAAGTCAGCGGCTGAAATACTTTCTTTAAGGTAAAATGGCGTTTTACGCAATATCATAAAACCCCGTATATAAAGAGGTTTATACGCAATAAATATTCTGATACCGGTATGTTATATCGTTTTTGCGTCCTATGGATCTTCATGCAATTCAACTGTGTTGTCGCCATCGCAATCAATTGATTTCATCAAAAATAATTTTCCCCAATTTTCCCCTCTTTTTATTCTGGCCTGAAATTTGCATTTATTCTGGCCTGAAATTTGCTGTTGTTCCAAATAATTATATGTTCATCCGGCGCTGCATCCTTTTTCCGGATTTTTTTGTAACAACGGACCGGCAGCTTTTTGGGTTTTCAACTTCTGAAACGCTATGATTCGATAAGACTCACAATCAAAAGACAGGAGTACAGATACCATGATCATCCGAATTAAGAACAAATGGCGATATTTGTCGGATAAAAGAGGGTTTACGCTTATTGAAATGGCCATTGTGCTAATCATCATCGGCATCATCATCGGGGCGGTGGTCAAGGGAAAGGACCTCATCCGAAGCGCAGAGCAAAAGAAAATTTACACGAAATATCTGAATGCATGGCGTATGGCCTACGCCAACTTCTATGACCGGACCGGAAAACGGCTGGGGGATTTTTATAATACCTTCGGTTCGTCGGGAGGGCAGGACGGAAAGGCCGACACAGATAGCAACAATGACGGTTCGATCAGCGATATGGAACGCGGATATCTTAAAACCGGAGATCCGGCAGGAACCGGCTTCAGAGGGCTGGACACCGTCGGCCTGACTGCGCCTTCAACCAATACCGGTAATTGCTGGGAATATACCTATACCGATAAAGACGGCGGCGGTCACAGATTATCTATAGCATTTAAATACGATCCGAATGGCAAGTACAATTACATGTGGATTAGCGAGCTGCCCAATGAGCTGGGGATGGCGCTGGATACCATCATCGATAATGAAGCGAACGGCACTTCCGGGGATTTTTTATGTTTCGATCCGGGTGATGCCGTCAATTCAGACTGGAAGGCGCCCTCAACGGAAGTCAGCGCCCGCTGGAAAATGGATTTTTAAAAAGATGTCTACGATAAAAATATTTCGATCCGGTTTGGTGACCGGTCTTCTCGTGGTGCTGTGTTTTTCGGCGGGGTATTTTTTCCTTTCCGGTTACCAGCGGTATATTGTCAACCTGGACAAAAAAGCGGCATTGATCCGGCAGGCCGAACTGCTCAATCATCGACAAATCGACAGAAAGCAGAAATGGCAAGACATTATGAAAGTCAATCGATTTGTGAAAAATGCCGAGTTGTTGGGATTGGTACGAAAAAAATGGGCGGTTTATCATGTGGATATTCAGGATTCGGTCAATTTTACGGAAATGAGGAAATTATTAACCCAATGTACAAATGGAGATTCTCATTATTTCAAACCGATTTCATTTCACCTTAAATCAATAAAAGCGATCGACAACAAAAAAAATACATCGGGTATGACGTCTCACCGTCAAAAAGGAGATATTCTCATGGTGCTCAAAGGCGCATTTTTCGTGAAAAACAATACTGGAATACCGGATGATGAAAAAAAATAAAAAACAATACGTCCTCGAGCTGGATGGTCTTTTCTACCATTTAAAAGATAGCCGTTTAAGACAAATTGCCGATTTAAAAGAAGTCAATGACGCGTATTGTTTTGTCACGGACCTGCAGGAAACGATTTCAAGAACCATGACTGTCGAAGCGCCGGCCAAATATGCGGAATTTGTGGTTCGCAAAAAACTCCAGGAATCGGGCGATTTTGATGAGCCGGTGTCCGTGATTACGCATTGGAAAAAGAAAAGAGGCAAAAATACCACCGATATATTTTTCACAGCGCTTCCAACACGCCAATACCACGTCTATCTTGAAAAAATTCGGACAAGCGAAGACGGCATTCTGATGATTCCTTTATATACGCTGCTATATAATGTCTTAAAACAAATGCATTCGGAAGATCCCATTGCCGTCATATTTCAGCACGGGCGATTTGCCGACGTGATTGTCGGCAACAAAAGCCATATCTATTACTCGAATCGATGTGTTGCATTCGACAAGAGCGAAGCGCAAATCTCTGTGCTCTGGGATACCGTTCGGACAGATATTCAAACCGCACAGACCGAAAACGGAATGAAGGTAAAAACGGCCATTCAACTCAGCTGGATCGATAGCGGAGAAAATCCGGAATGGACTGAAAACGAGGAATATGAATGGTGTCATTTGGAAGAAGAACCCATATCGTTTGATGATGATACGTATTTGGTCTCATTTTCAAATGCGATAAGAAGACGATCGGGGAACGGCGCAATTACACCAAAAATAGAGAAGCTTTATTATCACACGCAAAAATGGGCGGCACCGCTCAACATTTTTTTGCTTGTTTTCCTGTTGGCAATAACAGGCGGATATTTCTTATGCCGGAATAGAGCGGATCTTGTTGAAAAACAATTGAAACGAATGAACCGCCAGATCACAGGGCTAAGTGCCGATATTTCCATGAACGCGATCCCTGCTGAAACATACCGGGATACCTTCGAATTTATCAAAGATCTATCCTATTGCAAAAACTCACCTTCGTATCTGGATGTAATGAACGATGTTACGAAGGGACTTTCTTCGGATATGGAAACAGAAATCCTTAAGATCGATTATTCGGCCGATGCGATGACATTGGAGATATTCGGCCGGATTCAAGCGGATTTCGATTCGGCGCATAACGGATATCAGGAATTCATTTCATTCATGAAATCCAAAGGATATTCTGTCACGGAAAACAGGTTTGACACGAATATCCGTGAATCAAAATATCTTGCCAAATTTACAAAGAGGATTGGATGAAAAGAAAATATAACGGACTTGTCGCGATCGTTATTATTGGCGCGGTTTTGCTTCCAACGGCGATTTATGCGGTTTATTCATCCCAAGTTATCGGCAAAACAGATACCGCTCGGTTAAAGGTTTTCCCCTCTGATTTTACTGTTCCCGACGCTGCCGGTATGAGAAGAATATCCACCTTTGAAAAAGAGATGGTTGATATCTCCAACCCTAAAATCACGAAATCAATGCTGGATCGAGACGTTCGTTTCTGGCGTTATTCGGATCAAAATTATCATCGCGATATAACGAACAATCAGAGGCAAGAGGAGATAGATGCCAAAACAGCGCATGAATTAACCTTTGTTTTCGCATCGAGCGAGAAAAGATTTTGTATCATAGACGGCTCATTTTATGCTCAGGGCGCTGAACTTCCCGGCGGCGGAAAGATCGTGAAAATAGAACCGGACCGTGTTCGGGTGAAAAAAGGAAAATCAGCCCAATGGATACCGCTCTCGAAAACGACAAAGTGGGGCGAAATACAGTAAAGAACTTACAATCGAGCATTGTCGTTCAATCGGGGTTAAAGTCTACAGACGTGTAACTGTCGGAGGGTTTATGAGGCAATTTAATGTCATCTGGATAATAATTTTGTTGTTCTTCATGGCGGGCTGCGCAACCAGAGCCCCTGCACTCAAGCCATTGTCGCTTCAGACCACCCAGAAGCATATCGAGTCCGAGTCCGAAAAACTGGATGCGGCACACAAAAAATTTGTTTCCGGTCTGGAAAAGACGACACCTCGGGTCATAAAAGCGGAACCGGTAATGCCGGTTTACAATCCATTGGAAGACCATATGGTCTCTTTTTCAATGATCAACGAAGATCTCAAGGCGATTATGTATTCTCTGTCCCAGTCCGTCGGGATGAACCTGATCATTGACCCGGCCGTCAATCTTGAGAAGAAATCGCTCACCCTCAATTTCCAAAACGTTTCTGCGGCTATTGTTCTGAAAGAGATACTGAATAGCTATGATCTTTGTTACGAGATTCAAGGGAATGTCATCCGTATTATGCCGTATAAAGAACAGATGTTCAGTCTCGATTTTCTGGATACCAAAACGAATACCAATTTCAATGTCGGAGGTGATGTGCTTGGTGCATCGGAAGAAACCTCCAGCGGATTAAAGGGTAAGTTTGAACTATCCGGACAGGCGGCCAAACAGGGAAATGACTATGATGTTGTTGAACAAATGATCTCCCGGATCATGTCTAAAAACGGAAAATATACGCTCAACCGGCTTTCCGGAAGTCTTTATGTTAAAGATACCCCTGGGGTTATCCAATCCATTTCAAAATTGATTAATCATTTCAAGGCGATGTTATCCAGGCAGGTACTCATTGAAGCGAGAATTATCGAAGTCGGGTTGTCGGATAAGTATAAATACGGCATTGATTGGAGGGTGTTGCGAGATAAGGCTGCCTCATTAACGGCAAAAACCAGTGTGGCCTGGTCACTGGGTAACGGACTGGTTTTCAGCCATGCCAATAATGAATTTACCATTGATGCGGCCATGGACGCCTTAATGACGTTTGGTAAGGAAAAGGTGGTGTCAAACCCGAGCATTCGCGTCAAACATGGAAAACCCGCACTCATCAGTGTTGGCACATCCTTTACTTATAAGAAAAAAGTCCAGACCACGCGGGAAGTGACGACCGGCACTGACAGGCAAATAACGGACGTCGATGTTTCTACCGTGTTTGACGG
The DNA here is from genome assembly GCA_964591175.1 of uncultured Desulfobacteraceae bacterium. Lineage (GTDB taxonomy): Bacteria > Desulfobacterota > Desulfobacteria > Desulfobacterales > UBA11574 > UBA11574. The sequence goes on from CAZQAF010000005.1 coordinate 29,117, forward strand.
GCTTATTTTGGGAGTGATTCCCTTTATCGGTGAAAACCAAAGGATTTCTTTGCTGATCAATCCCATCAACAGTTCGGTTAATCGAGAAAGTTTGGTTCCGAAAAGCGTCGGATCGGGGGACCAGGAAATATCCCTTCCTCAGGTCAGAATCAAGGAAATGAGTACAACCATTGAGCTTACAAGCGGCGATGTTGTGGTTTTGGGAGGCTTGATCGATGACGTGCAAACCACGGAAGATAATGGAGTGCCAATTCTATCAAGCATTCCCATATTGGGGTATCTTTTTAAAAATCAGACAAAAGATATAGAATCAAGGGAACTCGTTATTATTTTGAGTGTAAAGCTGGTATGAGCGTCATTTTCAGGACATTGAAAAAACTTAACACCGAATCAACGGGTGCAGGAAAAAGTATCGGCACACGGGTCCATAGAAAAAAAATCTTTGGGTTCGATGCAGTACGCCACCCGTCTTCTGCTGTTCTTTTGCTGCTCGTCGTGTTCACAGTCTTAGGTGCAGGATCCCTTTTTGGTTATTTCAAGCTCCAGGACAAAAACAGTAAAAAGGCCGAAGCGGTTTTGATTTCAAGCGCCGATATCCGCCAATCAACGAATATGCCCCTTAACACAAAGATTGAAAATAAAGGGAAAAAACGTTCGAATGAATCAAAAGCTTCAGCGTTAAATTCCATTGAATACCGCCCGCCGGATGCAAATCACAATCGCGCCCCAATGATTGATTCAGACCCAACGACAAATAACAAAGCGCGGTTGGCATTTATAAGAAAAAAAACCGATCCATCTCATATCGTATCGAAAATTAAAGCCAGACAACCGGATAGATCCTCGACATCCCAAGAATCGACGACCCCTGATGTAAAGCAGGTTTTTCTTTCGAATGCAAAAAAGAACGCAAAAATTGCCCGTTTGATTTCGGATATTCATGGTGAGATGGGGCGCGGCAATAAAGATCGAATTGTAAAACTTTTTAATGAACTGGCAATGATAAAGGGACAAGACAACAATTATGTTCTCAAATTAAAAGCGGTTTGGCATATACGCAATCAAGAGTATGAGGACGCAGCAAATTTGTTGAGAACCGTGCTTTCGAGAAACGGGCTCGATCTGGAAGCAGGTCTCAATATGGCAATTGTTGAGATCAATACCGGAAAGGAACAAAGCGCCTACCGGCGGCTGGAAAACCTTCAAAAAAGTTATCCGGACAGTATACGGCTGGCTGAGATCCTTCAAGGTTTGAGACGATTATTTAACGGAGAGCAAATCCGACATTTCAGCACACACGATGGGTGACGGCAAAGATGATGAAAACGGTTTTAGCTAAAGAAGAACAAGGCTGCCTCGATTTTTTCGGATTATATCATAATCCTTTTCCAGTGGCGCCGGAGGAAGAAAACTTTTATTTTTCCGGCCATATCGAACAGATTCTATCTGAAATCATCTTTGGAATTAATGCTCGAAAAGGCTTCATGGTTCTGACCGGCGAGGTGGGACTCGGAAAAACCACCATCAGTCGAAGAATCATGAACATTATCGAAAAACAGGGTATTGAGACATCGCTGGTCTTTTATACCGGTTTTCAAGATGTCGAACTGATTCGAGAAATAAACCGGGATTTCGGGCTGACGGCGGAGAGTTTGCTTTTCAGCGACCAGATGCATCTTTTGTACAATTTTTTGGTGGATCGAAATCGATGTAAAAAAAACTGCACCATCATCATTGATGACGCACAGAATCTTGATCATAAGAGCCTCGAACTTCTTCGGATGATTTCAAATCTTGAAACAGGCGGGAAAAAACTGGTTCAGATTTTATTGGTAGGTCAGCCTGAGTTGATGGCATTGCTGGATTCAGAAGAACTCAGACAGCTAAAGAGCAGAATATTCATTCAAGCAGAGGTGAAATCCCTGACACCGGAAGAGCTCAAAGACTACCTTTCTTTCAAACTAAACCTGGCCGGAAACAGAGGACAAATAAGAATTCAAAAAACAGCTTTGACTAGATTATATAGGCTCAGCAAAGGAAATTTTAGACAGGTCAACCTGCTGATGGACCGATGTTTGTATGTCGCTTTCCTCCACGATACCAAGGAGATTACAGGAAAGATTGTCACGGAAGCATACATGGATCTTCACCCTAAAAAATTGACACTTTTTAAAAAGCCGCTTATTTTGACGGCTTCGATGATATTGGTCTTATCGCTATTCGGTGGAATTGTTTATTCGGGTTTCAATCGGTATGTTCCCGGAATATCTTCAATCGCCGGAATCGACGCCACCTTAAAATGTGATAAGAGTCGATTCAGGTCTGAAGTCCCCAACGTTGCATGGCAGACAACGGACCGCACCGACGATAAAACCGATAACCATTCGATACGAACTATCGATATCCCCGAATCGGTGGGTAATTTTTTAAAAGAATATAAACTTGTCCAATATAAGATCCCTTTTTTTAAAGCCTTGAAGACCGATCGGTTTCAAGAGATAACGGAACTTATATACAGAAAGACAGGATACATGCTGATCATGCTGGATCGTGTTTCAAATCAGCTTGAAAATAAATATGGAACACTAAAATATGTTTCAGGTTCGGCGAACCATCCGAAATTATATCTATTCTGGCGTCCTCCGATAATCGTTAAAAAGTTTTACTATTATTATAATGGAGAAGAAATACTTAGCCTTCAAAAGATGATGGCTAAAATCGGTCTGTATACCGCCCGAATGGATGGGAAGGTTGGTAAGAATCTTATGCTGGCTGTGGTTGGTTTTCAAAAACAAATGGGACTTCCCGTGACCGGATATCCGGATGCAAAAACCATTTTCCTTTTATGCAGAAAAATGGAAGGCCTAAACAATGGTGCATGATAAAAAAATAAAACCCCTGGGTGTTGTATTAAAAGAAAAGGGACTTGTCACGGACGAGTACATCGGTTATGCGCTGCAGGAACAGAAGATCACCCGTGAAAAAATCGGAGAAATATTAGAACGACTCGGATTTGTTACGGAGAATGATATTGTTATGGCACTGTCCGAACAAGGCGGCGTTCCCTATATTGATGTGGATACTATCCTTCCCGAAGAAAATGTTCTTAAACTTTTCAATAAAAAATTATGCCTTAACAATTCATTTCTTCCCTTTCGGAAAACAGAAAATTTACTGGAGATCGCAGCACATAATCTGATCGACGAGAAACTCGGACAAACCATCTCAAGACAGACGGGACTGCTGCCGAAATTTTACATTTCCGAGCGCAAGAAAATCATTCGAGCCATCAATAAATTCTACTATTTTCTTGAAAATCCCGTTGAGAAACTCATTGAAAAAGAAGTTTATCTTCTTTCTCAAAGTGAAGAGATGGCAAGAGGGTTCGATAACTTGATCAAGCATATCCTGCATCTATCCGTCAAAATGCGGGCTACGGATATCCATATCAAACCGATGAAACTGTCAACCAGCATTTCATTTAGAATTGACGGCGTCATAACATCGGTCTTATCCCTTCCGGTTGAGTTGAACCGAATTGTGTCCAGCCTCAAAATGAAAGCGGATATGGATATTGCAGAACAGCGGTTACCTCAGGACGGACGGTTTTCCGCCACCATATTGAACAACAACTACGACTTCAGGGTGTCCACCATTGTTTCACCCCTGGGCGAGAGCATGGTTCTTCGTGTTCTTCCCATGGAGAGTTCGGTGGCGGGTCTGGAACAGCTTGGTTTTTTTACGGAACATATCCAGACTCTGGAAAAAATGTTCAACGAACCTTTCGGCATCATCCTCATTACCGGGCCCACCGGATCCGGAAAATCGACGACCCTTTTTTCCGGAATCAGAAGACTTAACTTGCTTCAAAAAAATACCATCACCGTTGAGGAACCCATTGAATTCGACATCCCCTTGCTGCGGCAAACCCAGGTGAACGAAAAAGCCGGATATACGTTTGCCAACGCCATACGATACTTCTTGCGGCATGATCCGGACGTCATTTTAGTGGGCGAAGTAAGAGATTCAGAGACTGCTGCCACAGCGGTAACCGCCGCGACCACCGGTCATCTGGTTCTTTCTACCATGCACACAAACAGCGCGATCGGTACCATCCCAAGACTCATGGATCTCGGTATTCGACCATTTTTGATTGCCGACGCTCTTGTCGGAGTGGTCAGTCAACGACTTGTACGCAAAATCTGCAACGGCTGCAAAACGTCCTATGAGCCGTCCGAACAAGAAAAAATTTACTTGAAAGATAGCAATATTGAAACGCTTTTCAAAGGTCAAGGATGCGAACTTTGCAGCGGTACAGGATACTTCGAAAGAACGCTGATTTATGAACTTCTCTCCATCGACCAAAACCTGTCTCAATTGATTGAAAAAGGGGCCGATTTAAGCATGATTTTAAGTACGGCGAAAGCATCGGGCTTTGAAGATATTTTCGAAATATCGAGAAATAAAGTTAAACAGGGTATCACTACAACGGAAGAAGCCGTGCGCGCCCTGGGTTACATCAGACAACTGTAGAATAGCGCAATGATGAATTACTTCAGGTATAAACTCATAAACCCCAACGGAAAGCCTTCTTCGGGTCTTATCAAGCTCCCTTATCAGGATGAGATATCAACGGCCGCCTATCTGGAAAGAAACGGGAGCATGGCTATTTATGTTTCAAAGCTTGGAAAATTTGAGTCTTTATTTCCGAAGTTGAATTCGTTTAGGCTGTCTAAACGAATGAAACGAACGGATCAAGCCAATTTACTGAACAATCTCTCCCTTCTTCTACGTTCCGGGATGCCATTGAACACCGCCCTCGAAGAAGTTGCACAAACCATCTCCCATCCCGGATTGGCCGGCAATATCCAGGATATCGTCGGTGCTGTTCGAGGAGGCATGTCTTTTTCGGAGGCTGCCGGAAAATTCAGCGACATCTTTACTGAAACGGTTATCTGTCTCATTCGAATCGGTGAAGAAACAGGAAGACTCGATGAGATGCTAAAAGATGCCTCCGAACACGTAAGTCGGATGCATACCATTATCAGCGACACTCAAAGAGCCCTCTTATACCCGATATTTGTATTATTTTCAATAGGCATCGGCCTTGTTTTTTGGCTTTACTATGTGGTGCCCAAAATTCTTGAGCTTTTCAAGGAAATGAATGTCGCGCTTCCGACAATTACGGTTTATCTTCTAAAAATATCCGATTTTATTCAAACCCACTTTGTTTACTTGATCGTGGGAATTGTTTCAATACCTATTTTCTTGATGACCGCTCGAAAGGGAAGCCGAAAGTTTAGAAAAGTCATCGATCGGGTGATGCTTAAACTCCCCGTATCAAAAGCGATTATCTCAGCTTCTAATCTTGCCCATATCACCGAATATTTTTCTTTATTGATCAGATCCGGGATAAACATATTGCAAGCCGTCAAAATATTAAAAGACAGCATACGAAATGAAATTTATCGAGATAAACTCGAAGTGGTGGGAAAAGAAATAAAACAAGGCAGCAGTATTTCGGAAGCCTTTGCCGGTGCCACAATTTTTCCGGCCTTTATCACACGGATGATCGGCATCGGTGAAGTGAGCGGAACCCTTGAAGAACAGTTGGGAAATATTGCCCGAGAATATACCAAAAGACTGTCCAATTTGGTTGAAATGATCGGGAAAATGATCGAGCCGATTATTCTTGTGGTGGCAGGCGCCATTTTTGCCGTTATTTTCTTGGCGCTGTTGCTTCCTGTTTACGATATGGTCGGTCATGTCGGCGGCATGTAGCAAATCGGATCACCATAGAGCGGAACTTGCAGCGAAGATATGATTCATTTATCAAAGAATAAAAAAAATAGCCTTTCGCCGGGATTTACCTTGATAGAAATGGCGGTAGTCCTGGTCATTGTGGGAATTATCATCTCGATCGTGGCAACGGTCTTGCCTTCCCTTATCAAGTCTTCAAAAGTCAAAAAGGCCCGGGCCATATTGGAAGAAGTGGACTATGCAATCCAGGGGTATGTTGCCGCCAACGGCCGCCTGCCGTTTGCGGATAATGGCACCACCGGCGAGGAGGATTCCGCAACGCCGACATATTTTGGAAATCTTCCCTATGTCACACTGGGCCTTTCTTCGGGCGATGATGCATGGGGAAACCGTCTGAAATACGGTGTAAACAAGGATTTAACCACCACGAATGTCGACACTTTGGGTGAGGCATTGAAAACAGCATGTTCGGATAACCCGGTAAATCCGGATAAACTCCATGTAAACATTAACGGCGTGCAGACGCACATGGCCTATGTCATCGTGAGCGGTGGTCTGAAAGATGAAAACGGCGCCGGCGGACTATTCGACGGGTTAAATCAGGTGGATGATGCGGGTTATGATGATCCGAACAGAATCATCGAATCCGGCGCTTACGATGATTTGATGATCGCCAAAGCATGTACGGTAATGGCCGGAGCTCAAGGGTTCGGTTTAGGAAACGGCAGTGGGAATAGCGGAAATTCCAACAGTACATCTGAAGTTTGTGACAATGGTGTCGACGATGACGGCGACGGTCACATAGATTGTGATGATCAGGACTGTTATAATGTTTCACCGTGCGGGCCGGGGGGCAGCAAGGTTTCGATCACGACCGCCTCCATCCCGGCCGGATACGTCAATGGGAGCTATTCGGCAGCCTTTAATGCCACCGGCGGGACAACGCCTTATGAATGGACCCTGACCGATAACGGTAATTTTTCCAACCTGTTTCTTCACACTTATCTCGGTCAGCTCTCCGGAACACTCGGCCAATGTCCCGGTACCTATACCATCGGCGTCCAGGTCAATGATTCCGATACGGAAAACGATCCCGATCCCAATCCCAGCAATTTCACGATTCAGGTGAAAAACAATTTATCGATTTCACGAACCAGCGGTTCCGGAGTGGATATTTCCTGGAACAGTGTCACTCAGCAGGAAACCTTTCAAGCCAGCGGCGGACATATTGGAGACATTCAATGGTCCCTGGATGCCGGCGGCGCAACAGGCTTCTCAGTATCTTCCACCGGGAGTGACACGTGTAGCATCAAGAAGAACGGCATCTCTTCGGTGGGTTCCTACACCTTTACCCTTACAGCCACCGATGCATCCTGTCCAAGCAATACCGCAAAGATTATCCTGAGCGTTTCAATATTATCCAATGCCGGCGGTGCGCCTTTTACCGTCAATATGTCCGCGGAATGGCACATGGATGAATGCAGTTGGGACGGTACAAGCGGAGAGGTTAAAGACTCCGGTGACAATGGACTTGATGGAACCGCTAAAAATGGTGCAAATACCATTGGTTCAGGAAAGATTTGCAGAGCCGGATATTTTGACGGAAGCAATGACTATTTGGACATGGGGGACATTCTAAACGATGTTTTCGGAACAGGCAGCGATTCGTTTTCCGTGGCTGCGTGGATAAACCCTTTATCCCTGAGCGACTCCCAGACCAATCATGGTACCCAAAACTGTTTCTCGGCCAAGGCTTCAGATTCATATAACGACAATTTCGAAATCGGTGTTAACACTGACGGTACCATCCATGTTTATATCGATACTTTGGGAAAAGATAAGGATGCTGACCTTGGTACGGCCGGCAGTATCACCGTCGGGATTTGGAATTTTGTCGTTATGTCTTACAATAATGGTTCCGTTACCGTAACCGTCAACGATAAAAAATATCAAGATACCAGTACCTGGAGTGGGGGAGGGGGGCTGGATAACGCCGCCGGCAGTCCTTTTACCATCGGCAGTTCTCAGCATACCGACAACTATTTTAAAGGCAAGATCGATGAGGTAATGGTTTTCTCCAAAGCGTTGACCGATGAGGAGATCACTAGTCTATACTCAACGACTCATGCATGCACGGGATCATGCTATACGGAACCTTTGGCGGTGTATTATATGGATGAGGCTTCATGGAATGTCGGAACGGTCGGTGAAGTAAAAGATTCGTCCGGAAACGGTTATATCGGCACCCCTTACGGAAGTGCCGCAATCAATACCACCGACAGCCATATCGGCTATTCCGGAGAATTTACCGGCAGCAATGGTTATATCGATATTTCCGGCCTTCCGGTTTCGACCTCATCCGGTGATCAAACCACCGTGACCTTTTGGATGAAATGGCTTGGCGGAAACGGCGAGATGCCCATTGGATGGACTTCATACGATCTTTGGCTCAGCGGCGATCATTTCGGATTTAATACCGCGCAGGGAGATATCTACGGAATTGACGGAGCATCTGCAAAACTTGCCGACGACTGGCACCATATTGCCGCAGTGTTTACCAATAACGGTACATTACAAAACAGCCTCTTCATCGACGGCGTAGAACAGTCTCTGAGCACGGTTCAAGGGTCGAGCCATGGGGACAGGACGGTGGGCTCGAATTTCAGGTTCAGTGGATGGCTGAACAATTCGAGTTACAGATTCAACGGCCTGATCGATGAGCTAAGAATATACAACAGGGGATTGTCTGACAGTGAAGTCTCAGACGATAAAGCGCTGACCCACTAGCAGTAGTTTTGAATTGTTTGTATTTTGAGTATTGAAATTTGGGATTTAGGTACCGTGTGCAGAGGCGGATCGACACCATATGAGGTAGTTAGTATTGATGTTGCTGACATCAGGATCTTTTGGTGCCCTTTTTCTTGACACGTCATAAAATTTCTCATAGCGTGGTGGCATACGATTGATTGCCGGTGGCGCTGTGAGCATTGAGGAGCGCTGCGAAATGAAAATACATTTAAAATTTGATGAATCAGACCCGAAGGATACGCGCTTTACAGTGGTTGTCAACGACACGCCCTGTGGCCAATTGGCCATGATGACCGAAGATGCCGTTAGAATGACGGACATTTTCAAATCAGGCTGCTCACAGCATGAGTGCGTTTTTGAATATTCCGGCGAACTTTACCAGTCCGAAAGCTGGGTCATCTGGCGAAAAAGAAGCGGAAAAGAGCGAAGAAGCGGACGGGACCGGAGAACAGGCCAGGACCGCAGAATCGGCGATGACAGAAGAAAATGATGGAGGGGATATGGATATCAAAACGGTCAAGATCGAGAAACCGGAAGCGTTAAACTTGATTTTAGGGCATTCTCACTTCATTAAGACGGTGGAAGATATCTATGAGACGATGGTCAATACCGTACCCGGAGCGAAATTCGGTCTGGCATTTTGCGAATCTTCCGGGCCATGTCTGGTGAGATACTCGGGCACGGATGACGACCTGGTCGAATTGGCAACAAAAAATGCCTATGCGCTTTCGGCCGGACACAGCTTTATACTTTTGATGAAGGACATGTTTCCTATCAATGTCCTAAATGCCGTTAAAAATGTCCCCGAAGTTTGCAGAATCTTTTGCGCGACGGCAAATCCTGTGGAAGTTCTTGTTGCAGAAACAGAACAGGGACGGGGCATCATCGGTGTCATTGACGGTTTTAAATCAAAAGGCATTGAATCCGAAGCGGATATCGCAGAACGTAAACAGTTTCTGCGTACGATCGGATATAAACTATGAGATATACATCACGTTCGCTTCTAATCGTTCATTTTTAAGCCGGATCAGGACATAACCGCCCATACACATCATTCCCGGGTTCAACACTTTTGTTTTGCCGATAAAATCCTCGGAGTCTGCCTCGTGGATATGCCCGGTCAGGCATATGTCCGGTTGAACGCGCCGGATAAATTCCAGCACGGATTTGTTTCCGACATTTTCACCGGACGGGAGTACGGCGGCCTTTGAGCCAAACGGGGGATCGTGTGCAACTAAAATCAGTTTTGGAATGTGCTTTATTTGTTCGTATCCCTTATCGAGCCATTGTCCCAGCATGGCATCCGGAACCTCTGAAGGTGTTCTGAAAGGCGTCGGCGTTGAATATCCCACGCCCATAATACCGATATTATCGGCCAACTGTTTGCCCCTTGCATGGATATTCCAACCCTTCTCCTCAAGATAATCTGTGATTTCAGCCCGATCCATATTCCCGATCTGCGCATAAATATTCGGATTAACGGCAGAAATTCTTTGTAGTATCTGATCGGCTTTTTGCGTTCCGCCTCTGTTTGTAATGTCTCCGCTGATGATAACGCCGTCGGCATCGGCCAAATCAGGTATTTCATTCAAGAGGGATATGTCTTCGTGGATATCACCGAATCCAATCCAGAACTTTTCTTTTTCATTCATCCTTGGACTCCTTATTCAGGTTTAAGATACCTGGTACAACCCCGAATTTGTGGGATCTTGGCTTGAATAATAAAATAGAAAATAGAAAAGAGGAATTAGAAAAGAGGCCTATATGCCTTCGACGGCGCCAAAGGCAACCAAGGATAACGGAGACTATGAATAAATATAAACAAAAATAAAACATTTACTTTGATTCGTGTTCGTTTGTGGTTATCTATTTTCTATTTCCGAATTCCTATTTTCTTGGGTTTTTATATCCTGTTGATCATGGACGCCATATAGCCCGCTCCAAATCCATTGTCGATATTGACGACTGCGACATTTGAGCTGCAACTGTTCAACATGGCGAAAAGCGCGGTCAAACCGCCGAGGCTGACACCATACCCAACACTGGTGGGAACTGCGATAACCGGCCGGCTGACCATCCCTGCAACCACGCTGGGTAGAGCGCCTTCCATTCCGGCAACGACAACAAGGACGGATGCTTCCTGAATCAGATTTTTATGGTCAAACAATCGGTGAATGCCCGAAACACCGACATCAAAAACAGATTCCACCTTGTTTCCCATAACCTTTGCCGTAAGATATGCTTCTTTGGCAACCGGGATGTCCGACGTGCCGGCCGAGACGACAAGAATAGTGCCTTTCCCCTGTTGGGGGCTGTCATGTTTTTTGCAGACAATCATCTTTGCATCTTCATGATATACAGCCTCCGGAAACCGTGAAATTACCCGGGCCGCATGATGCGAATGGATGCGGGTGACCAGTACGATTTTTTCCTGAATCAGCATTTTTTCCATGATGCCGATAATCTGGTCTGCAGTCTTTTCCAGTCCGAAAATGACTTCAGGAAATCCCTTGCGAAGCGAGCGATGATGATCTATATGTGCGTAATCTAAATCTTCAAATGAAAGATGTTTAAGCTTTTGCGAAGCGTCCTCGACCGATAGATTCCCCGCGGCAACGCGGTCAAGGAGCTGTTTTAGAGATGCCAGATCCATGATATAATTCCTTTAAACAGCATTGATCCGTTGAAATAAAATGGTGGAAAAACCGTTCTGCAATTAGGATATAAGTAACCCAAACCCAGTGAAAGGGTCAACAAAATCTTGATATGGAGAAAATATGAAAATTGCCGTCATAATCCCTGCAAGGTACGATTCTACACGATTCCCGGGCAAGCCGCTCAGACTTTTTAATGGAAAACCCATGATACAACAGGTCTATGAACGCGTGAGTCTATCCAAAGTCGTAACAGACGTTACCGTTGCCACGGACGATCAGAGAATTTTTAATGTTGTACGTGGTTTTGGCGGCAATGCGGTCATGACCGGCAAAGAAAACCGTTCAGGTACCGATCGGGTGGCGGAAGCGGCGGAAACGATGGGGCTCGATCTCGATGATATTGTCATAAACATACAGGGGGATCAGCCTAAAGTTCATCCTCGGCATTTACAGGATGTGGTCAATCCATTTAAAACCGAACCCGGCACGAAGATGAGTACGTTGGCATTTAAAATTGTCAAGGCGGGTGAAATAACCGATCCCAAGGATTGTAAAGTGACATTTGATCGTAGAGGGTATGCGCTGTATTTTTCCAGATCCCCGATTCCATGCGCCCGAGATGCCGACACAATTTTTGATACCTACAAACATCTTGGAATTTATGCATATACCAAACGATTTCTAAAAATATTCAGAAACCTTCCTGAAGGAAGACTCGAAGCCATTGAAAAACTTGAACAGTTGCGTGCCATCGAATATGGATATCAAATAAAGGTGGTTATTACGGAGCATGATTCTCCGGAGGTTGATCTTCCGGATGACATATCAAGGATTGAAAAGCAAGATTGAACAAAATCCTTCTTTCATATAAATCATAGCCATATTCAGGGAATGCGCTCTCCCTGAAAACATACAAAATCAGGGCATGGAAATTGAGTTATGGCTTTTTCATCTTATCTGCCTTATCCGTCTTGATTAAGAGGCACTCTTGATGAGAGGCGACGCGCACCTTTATGGATGGAAGCTGTTTGGATTTAAATCCCATGGCTTTGCAGCCGTGGGGGAATTTTTTATCCCAGGTTACATAATAATATTTGCACTTGTGGCAGTCTATCATTTCATCTTGTTGTATTTAAAGGTTGATTTGAAATCGAGTATACATTAGAAATAGGGGGAAATCAAACAATAGTGCCAAGGACGTGTCGAACGGGTAATGATTTTTAATGATAATATAACATGGGGGGGATTGGGTGAAAGATAGACGAAAATTTTTACGGTTTCCTGTGAGGCTCAGCGCTTGCTATTCAGAAGAAAATAAAGAGGATTTGACCCGGCGATGTTCCATTGTCGATATCAGCAGGGAAGGGATGGGCCTCGTTGTGCATTTAGGAGAAAAACTGCCTGCAGGCTGCCTGCTCCATTTTATAGTGGATGTTCCAGCAAAAAAAAAATCGGTTTCTTTTGACGGGGTTCTGGGTTGGATTGAATTGCTCAAAAAGGATCCGGATTATAATTTTAAAGGCGGCATCAGGTTGACCGGCATTGATCCAGAAGACAAATGGGTACTGCTGGATTATGCTTATGAGAGCTGGAAAGAGATACAGGAAGAAAGCAGCGGCAAAGAGACGTCATCTAAATAGTATAGGTATTTTTCTCAAGGTCTTCGTTTCTTCTTTCCGGTAGAATGCGCCGATCATTTTTCGTGGAAAGCGTTACAATAACGCCGTCCCTGATGCCTTGGCGTCGATCCTGCTTGTTTTTGCGTCTTTCCTTGAAAAATGCTTTTTTCCCGTCTTTCTTAAAAGGTTTTCTCCGGGATCTTTCTTCTTTGGTAGGTTGTATACTCCCAATGACGATATCCATAACTCATTCTCCTCGCATTTTTCCTCCTTTCTTGAGTTTTCGGCATATTTAGCTCGATACTTTAGCTTTCTATCGGAAAATTTTGATATTTTTTTTAAAAATCATTTTGCTTTATTGTTTTTGTTTTCAAGGCAGACAACAATCGTAAAGGTTCCGGCGTCGGTATCAAATGGAATGGCGATTTTGGGGCCTTTGGTCGTGGATTCGATTTTATGGTTTTTGCCGGTGATGACCGTGGGGATGGCGCCATGGAAAAGTCTGCCCATTTCTTCCAGCTCTTTTCTCGCCTGCCCGGAAATCATATTGGTGATTTCTCCCACGGCATCAGAAACTTCTTCGTTTAATTCCTTCATTTCTTCCCCGAACATATTAGAAACCACCTTTAATATACAGCGTTCATCAAAAGTAACCGAAACCGCTCCATTTGTTTCGCCGGTGAATCCGATAACGCCGGAAACATCGCCCCGGGCGACATTGTCTTTTTTGAGATAAGGCTTTCCTGCTTTGCATTTAACGAATGCCATTGTTTGAAGAACATTCATGGTTGCATTGATAAAAGGATTGATCAGTTTGACATCCATCGCCATCCTCCTTTTTTCACAAGTTCTAGATTAGTTCAGACGTTTTTGGGAGAGATCCTGTTCAATAATCGTTCCGGGCTTCGGTATACCGCTGTTTGGGGATGATTGGGCTTTGGGCGACGATTTCGTGCTTGTCTGAGTTGATGACGCGCCAGATTCAGGTTTGGCCTTGCTTTGTTTTTTAGCCGGTGTTTTTTTTATCTTTTCCAGCTTCTTTACCATATTTTCAAGGGATGTTATTCTGTCTTCAAGGTTGTTTGACATTTGACGGAGCGCCAATTGATAGACTTTTTGTTGATCCTTCAGCGCTGTTCTGTCGGCCTTGGAAGATTTCAAAGAAGAGATATCCGAATTTATTTTTTGCAGATCATTTTGGGAACTGTCAATGAATTGTGAAATATGCGTCAATTTTTCAGTTAAAGATTGCTCCAACTTTTTTACGTCCGAAGAAATTTTATTCATGTCCTTGGGTATCGAATCCAATTTCTTTTCGATGGTGCTTATGGCGCTTTCGGTGTGTTTATTGTCCGATATCCTGGCGGATCTGATGTATTTTATAGCTGTTGTCGCCGCTTTTGTTTCGGCTTGCAACGACGCGATCGTCTTTTGGAGATCCGCGATCTTTTTACCTGTACTCTCTTCGAGATTTGCCTCTTTAATGGAAAGGGAAGAAAATCTGGATTCAAGTTCTTTGGAAAGAGATTGGACGCCCATATTGCCCATGGTGTTCATGCTGGAAAGATTTCTTTTTAAATCAAAATAAGCCGCAAGGATGATGATAACGAACAGACAGGGGATAATAATCGAGATGCGTGTCATTCTTTTGTTTAGTTTTTCGACTTTTGTATCGTCGATTTCTTCTTGAACCTGAAAATCCTGACTTTCATCATCCATTTGCATCTCAAATTTTTTGGATTCTTTTTCAGTCATTTTTAATTATTCCCATTCAATGGTGCTGGGTGGTTTCGAGCTGATATCGTACACGACTCTGTTAACGCCCTTTACTTCGTTAATGATGCGGTTTGAAATTTTTCCAAGCAATTTGTGTGGCAGTTTCGCCCAGTCGGCTGTCATTGCGTCTTTGCTGGTCACCGCCCGAATGGCGACAATGTTTTCGTACGTTCGTTTGTCTCCCATGACGCCGACGCTTTTTATGGGCAGCAGCACCGCAAAGGACTGCCATAATTTTCTATAATACCCGCTGTTTTTGATTTCTTCAAGCAAAATATCGTCCGCATTTCTTAATATTAAAAGCCGTTGGGTATTGATTTCTCCTATGATTCTAATAGCAAGACCCGGTCCTGGAAAAGGCTGCCGCCATATTAAGTCCGGATCTAGATGTAATGCTTTTCCCAGGAGGCGAACCTCATCTTTAAATAAATATTTTAAAGGTTCAATCAGTTTCAATTTCATCTTTTTAGGCAGACCGCCGACATTGTGATGGGATTTAATAACCGATGTGGGGCCACCGAAAGCGGATTGTGACTCAATAATATCCGGGTACAAAGTCCCCTGGGCTAGAAATTCGGCGCCTTTTATCTTTCCGGCTTCGGTTTCGAAAACGTTTATGAAGATTTTCCCGATGATTTTTCTCTTTCTCTCAGGGTCGGTTGTTTTGGTAAGTGCTTTTAAAAATTGGGTCTTGGCATTGACAAACCGGATGTTAATCTTAAGATGTTGTGCAAAGGTTTTTTTGAGCTTTTTTGCTTCATCTTTTCTGAGAAGCCCGTTATCAACGAATATGCAGGTCAGGTTTTTACCGACGGCGTTGTGAAGTAACAGCGCTGTGACCGAAGAATCGACGCCGCCGCTTAAACCGAGGATAACTTTTTTGTCGCCCACAATGTTTCTGATCTGAGCCACGGAATCTTTGGCAAAGGATGTCATGGTCCAGGACCGTTTACAGCCACACACGTCAAAGAGAAAGTGGCGCAACATGGTTTTTCCCTTGGCGGTATGGTGAACTTCAGGATGAAATTGAAGACCGTAAAGAAGTTTTTTAGCGTGAACCGTTGCCGCAATCTTTGTGTTCTCGGTTGAGGCTGTGATTCTAAAGCCCTTTGGCAGCTTGGAGATGGAATCGCCATGGCTCATCCATGTTGTCGTTTTTCCATGGATCGTTTTAAATAAACCTGCCGGCTCTTTTACTTCCAGCTCTGCAAAACCATACTCACGCTTTTTGGCTTTTTCAACGGTTCCGCCCAGCGCATGGATCATAAATTGCATACCATAACAGATTCCCAGAACGGGAATTCCAAGATGAAAAATGGCTTCGTCGCACTTGGGACTGTCTTTTTCATAAATGCCGGAAGGCCCGCCCGAAAGGATTATTCCTTCAGGATTCAGATTTTTGATTTGATCGATCTCGATATTCGGCGGATCGATTTGACAAAAAACTTTGAATTCTCTGACACGACGGGCGATGAGTTGGTTAAATTGCGAACCAAAATCAATAATCAGTATCATAGGGCGCCTCTATTTGTTCTATTGCGTTGCTAAATCATATTAAATATGCTAAATGCGGCCTAAATGTCAACGTATATGTTAAATGCTGATGGATTGAGCGGTTGCCTTATAGGCGTATCTCCCGGGAAAATGATAATTGATCTATGGCCAAAATAATTATCCAGATTTATGAAGTTCAGACGCCTTCCGAGGCTGAGGAATTAATGGATCTCGGCGTCGATCACATCGGTAGCGTGATTGTTTCAAAGGCTTCGTTGAAAATTCCGGCAATCAAAGAGACCATACGCCTGATTCAGGAGAAAGGCGGCAGAAGCACCTTGATACCGCTGTTTGATGATCTCGATGCTATCTCTTTCATGCTCGATTATTACGAACCTGACATCGTGCATTTTTGCGAAGTTATAACCCTCGGAAACGGTCTGCGCGATTCCTGTAAAAGACTTGTTCTGATGCAAAAAAGCATAAAAAATAGATTTCCGGGGATAAAAATCATGCGTTCCATCCCGATTTCTCAATTCAAGAATCCGGCGTGGGGAGAAACCTTTGAATTGGCACGCTTGTTCGAACCGGTCAGCGATTATTTTTTAACGGACACCCTGCTTGCAAATCCATCGGGCTCTGTTTATGACCTTCAGCCGGTCAAAGGTTTTGTCGGTATTACCGGCCAGGTATGTGATTGGGACACGGCGGCAAAGCTGGTTCAGTTCAGTTCTGTTCCCGTGATATTGGGCGGTGGCATTCGCCCCGGCAACGTATTTAACGGCATTTTACATGTCATGCCGGCAGGCGTCGATAGCTGCACCGGAACCAATGCCGTGGACGCCAAGGGACGTCCGATTCGGTTCAAAAAAGACCTTTTGAAGGTAAAACATCTGATTGAAGAGGTGAGAAGGGCGGAAAAAATGTTGGACACGAAAATATTGGACACGGATGAACACTGATTGTTAAGATATCAATTATCAGTGTGCATCGGTGAAAATCTGTGTCCCACAATTGAATAAGGAGTTAAATATTTATGTATACCAGCAGCGATTTGAGAAAAGGTCTTAAAATCGAGATCGAAGGAGACCCCTACGTGGTGGTTCAGTATGAGTTTTTCAAGCCCGGTAAAGGAAAGTCGTATTACAAGTGCAAATTGAAGAATTTACTGACCGGCGCTCAGTTCGATCGAACCTTCAGGGCCAGCGACAAGTTTGAAGAACCCCCCCTGGAAGATCATGAAATGGAATATTTGTATTCGGACATGGACCAGTATTGTTTCATGAACACATCGACCTATGACCAGATCTTTCTCACAAAAGATCAGGTAGGAGATGCCATTCATTTTTTGATAGAGAATACGAAGTGTAATGTTCTTTTTTTTAAAGGAAATCCAATCGAAATTTCCCTGCCGATTTTTGTGAATCTAAGAATTGAGAAGGCGGAACCCTGGGCTAAAGGAGACACTGCTTCGGGCAGCACAAAGCCGGCAACGCTGGAGACTGGATATGTAATTCAGATTCCCCCATTTATTGATGAAGGTGAAATGGTACGAATCGATACCCGAACCGGCGAATATGTGGAACGGGTAAAAGAATAAAACAATCAAATAGGGTTGGGTCGAGTTTTATAGTTGTTTCTTGATACTGTATTTCTTTATCCGGTTTCCGTCCATCTCTTCCACGGTGACAATAAAGTTTCCCAGGGTGATTTGTTCTTTTTCAACGGGAATCCTGCCGATGGTATTTAAGACATAACCGGAAAAAGTGTCGTAATCTTTTGACTCTGGGATCTCCATCCCTATGATATCATTGATCTCGTCGATATCCGATTTTCCGAGAACGATCCAATCTTTGACTTTATGTTTGACAATGTGCGGCTCTTCCTTGTCTGTTTCGTCGCTGATTTCCCCCACAAGTTCTTCCAAGGCATCCTCGAGCGTGATGAGTCCGGATACGCCGCCATGTTCATCTACAACAATGGCCAGATGGTGTTTTCTTTTTTTGAACTGATGAAGCAGCTTATCCAGTTTTTTATTTTCCGGAACAAAATAAGGAGCTGTCATAGTTGTGCGGACGTCAATATCGTTGTCGGAAGTAATGATATGTAAGAAAAGATCTTTTATGTTCAAAATGCCGATGATATGGTCAACATCGCCTTCAATAACCGGAATTCTTGTAAAACCCGATTCAATGATCTTTTCAAAGTTCGGTTTTTCATCGGCATCGATGACGAACATGTCTCCTCTCGGCGTCATGATCTCTGAAGCATTGGTGTCATCGAACTCGAAAATATTGTGGATCAGTTCTTTTTCTTCTTCTTTAATTTCACCTTCTTCTTCAACAACTTCGACAAAAGTCATCAGTTCTTCCTCGGTGACCGTGGGCGTTTTTTTGATTTTTCCGGTGAGCTTGGGAATAAAATTTAAGAAAATAAGAATCGGATAACAAATAACCGAGAACCAATAGATGGGATATATGGTCATTCTCGCAATGAGAACATTATTTCGTGTGGCGATGGATTTCGGCAGCACTTCTCCGAAAACAAGAATTAAAAAAGTCATGACGCCGGTTGCAACGCCAACCGCATAATTTGTAAAATAATGAATGGCAAGGGATGTCGCAAGAGCCGCCGCCCCCACATTGACGACATTATTCCCGATCAGGACTGTGGAAAGGAGTCGATGCGGATCATCTTTCATCTGTCTGATCAGGATGAAAGCCTTGTTATTGTTTTTAGCCAAATGTCTGGCTTTTGTTCGACTGATGGAGAAAAGGGCCGTTTCCGCTGATGAGAAAAAACCGGACAGAAAAAGCAACACTATCAATACAATAATTTGGTTTATCATGATGCCTATGGATCTTTTAAAAACTTCAGAAACAAGAGACTAAATCCTTTTGTTAAAGTGCAAATTTCAAAAACATCCATTGTGAACGGGTCTTTATTTCTCTTGCAAACCAGATGGCGTCATGCCATATGGAATGAAACTATAATATATGCAGATTTTTCATTTTTCAAGTCAATAAAGCAAGATGAACGCGATTTATAGCAAATATGTCCCAAAAAACTGACATCAAGGAATATATTGATGCCCTGGTATCTTCCAAACGTTTGGGATCGCAGGTGGTGTACCATAAAATTTTGCCGGATCAACCCGCCTGCCTGTCACAGACGAAACTTCCGTGGCCCGAACCGATTCGGCGCATCATCTCATCCCAAGGGATACGCGATCTCTACCGGCATCAGTCGGAGGCCGCTGATTTAATCCGTTCCGGGCACCATGTGGTGATTGCCACCCCCACCGCGAGTGGTAAAACACTGATTTACAATCTTCCGGTTTTGGAAAACATACTTAAAAATTCCGAGTCAAAGGCCCTTTATATCTTCCCGCTAAAGGCTCTTGCCCAGGATCAACTGCGCACATTCGAAGCGCTGAGCCGATACAGCAATGAGATAGCGCCTAAAATTGCCATTTATGACGGAGATACATCGGCCTGGCATCGGAAACGAATCAGAGAAAGCCCGCCCAATGTTTTGTTGACCAATCCTGAAATGATCCACCTTTCCCTTTTGCCGCATCATCAAAAATGGGCTGATTTTTTTAAAAAACTGGAAATGGTCGTGGTGGATGAGGTTCATACCTACCGGGGAATCATGGGATCGCACATGGCCCAGGTTTTCAGACGGCTTCAAAGAATTTGCGCCTATTACGGGGCGTTTCCGACCTTTGTGTTTTGCTCGGCGACCGTGTCCAATCCTGCCCAACTGACCCGACAGCTCACCGGGCTGAATGTCGACACCATCACAAAAAGCGGTGCGCCTTTGGGCAGAAAGCACGTTGTCTTTATCAATCCTGTTCAAGGTCCGGCCCAGACTGCTATACTGCTATTAAAAGCCGCGCTTCACCGGGGGCTGCGCACCATCGTGTACACTCAGTCGAGAAAACTCACCGAATTGATCGCTATATGGGCCGGGAGTCAATCCGGACCGTTTACAAACCGCATCAGCGCTTATCGGGCGGGGTTTCTTCCTGAAGAGCGAAGAGAAATCGAAGCAAAACTTGCCAAAGGCGAACTGCTGGCGGTGATATCCACCAGTGCCCTGGAGCTCGGCATCGATATCGGCGATCTGGATCTGTGCCTGCTGGTGGGATATCCGGGAACCGTGGTGGCAACCTGGCAACGGGGCGGCAGGGTAGGGCGAAGCGGACAGGATTCCACACTGGTGCTCATTGCCGGGGAAGATGCCTTGGACCAGTATTATATGCGGCATCCGGAAAGTTTTCTGAAACGGGAACCCGAAGCCGCCGTGGTCAACCCCTATAATACCGAGATCCTTTCCAGGCATATCATTTGCGCCGCAGCCGAGCTACCGTTAAGGAAGAATGAACCGTTTGCGTCCGATGCGCATGTTCAAGAAGCGATCCACATGCTCACTGAAAACAACGCGCTTTTAACCAGCGGGGATGGAACGGAATTCTATTCCAGCCGAACAGCGCCCCATCGTCATGTGGATCTAAGGGGAACAGGAAGCCGTTATCATATCGTGGGCAGCGGCGCCGGAAAAAACAAAGGAGAGATCGACGAATTCAGGGCATTTAAAGAGACGCATCCCGGTGCGATTTATCTTCACAAAGGCGACACTTTTCTGGTGGATGTTTTGGATCTGGATACCAAAACCGTAAAAGTCTCAAAAGCCAAGGTCGATTATTATACCCGGGTCAGGTCTGAAAAAAATACGGAAATACTTGAAATATATGATTCAAAAAAAATATATGAAACAGAATTTTATGCCGGACGACTTAAAGTTACGGATCAAGTGGTGGGCTATGAAAAATGGCGGATACACACCAAAAGAAGATTAAGTGTTGTACCTTTGGATCTGCCGCCGTTGATCTTTGAAACCCAAGGCTTGTGGTTTAAAATTCCGCTTCACATCCAGCGACAGGCTGAAGCGCAATATCTCCATTTTATGGGCGGGATTCATGCTGTTGAACATGCGGCCATCGGTATCTTTCCGCTGCTGGTGATGGCCGATCGAAACGACCTCGGCGGCATCTCAACCCCGATTCATTCCCAGGTGGGCAGTGCTGCGATATTTATTTACGACGGGGTCCCGGGTGGTGCCGGATTGAGCAGACAGGCCTATAAAAGGGCAAAAGATCTGATTGAAAATACCCTTGACGTGATCCGTGCCTGTCCGTGTGAATCAGGATGCCCTTCCTGCGTTCATTCCCCGAAGTGCGGTTCCGGAAATCGTCCCATTGATAAGGCGGCGGCGATTTTTATCTTAAATAAGATTATATTGGCGCAGGGTTCGAAGACACCGAAAAAAGAACGTTTTCAGATATCTTCCCCGGCAAAAAGCGATCCGGTGCTTGGAAAAAACATTTCGTTACCGGCCAACTCATCAGTAGCGGCAAGGGGAAAAAATCCCGTGGGCCATCAGCGGCTTTTTCGAAAAAGATTGTATGCAAGGCGCAAAGGGCTAAAACGCAGCTTTATGACATCACCGGAAATCAACCCTCCGTCCGGAGAATCGGACCTTAGATTCTGTATTTTCGATATCGAAACACAACGGTCCGCCCAGGAAGTCGGCGGCTGGCATCGGGCGGATCTGATGGGTATCAGCTGCGTTGTGCTGTATGACTCAACACAAGATCTATATTTCGAGTTTTTGGACAATCAGGTGAACGAACTTGTCGAGCATTTGAAAAAATGCGATCTGGTGGTCGGGTTTAATGTCAAGCGATTCGACTTTAGGGTGCTGGGCGGGTATTCGGATTTTAACTTCAAGAGCCTGCCCACCCTGGATATCCTTGAAGAAATTCACAACCGGCTCGGATATCGCCTTTCTCTGGATCATCTGGCCAGGGTGACCCTGGGCAAGGAAAAGACGGCAAACGGACTCCAGGCCCTTCAATGGTGGAAGCAGGGACGCATCCGTGAAATCATCGATTACTGTAAAAAAGATGTTGAGATTACAAAGGATCTTTTTTTATACGGCCAACGAAACGGCTACCTGCTTTTTATGAACAAGGCCAAAAAGACGGTGCGTATCCCTGTGAAATGGTAGAAGTGGTTTCAAAACCTCCCCTCGGCCTCAATCCGCCAAAGGCGGACAAGTCTCTGTGTTGGACTGAGACGTCCAATCTTCGAAATATTCCCGACAAAATATCTTGTCAATGATGTGTATCCTGTCCTAAGGTCTTTTGCTCTGGATAAATAATGAGCCGGTCTCCCGGATGGATGGGTTTGTCCAGATCAATTCGATTCCAGATAATCAGGGCTGCCAGGGGCACATTGAATTTTTCGGCAATGATTGACAGATTATCCCCCTCTTTAATGATGTAGATCCGGTCGGTTTTCTTTGCTTCATAGGCCTTGATCAGCTTTTTGTAGCGTGCGTTGAATCCCTTTTCTGCTCCTTTGGGTATCAGAATCGTATGGTTCCCTTCAATGAGATAGTGACCACGAATTTCAGGGTTGAGGTCCTTGATCACTTTAAAATCTGTTTCAGAGGCTTTTGCGACAAGGGCGAGCGGGATTTCCTGGAAGCAGTCTATTTGAATCTTATCGAATGTAAGGGGTGGATAATAGTCCGAGTCTGTGAGATGAAAGCCGAACCCATCGGGATTCGACAAAATCAGTTTGACCGATAGGATTCGGAAAATAAATCGCTGGGTTTCTATCGGCAGATAAAGCCGGTAATAATCCCGGGTATGTTGGACCATGATTTCAGCTTCCAGTCCTTCCTCTCCCATATTGTAAGCGGCAGCCGCCAGGGTCCAGGATCCCATGGATTGATGAAGGGCCTTTAAGTGCGCTATTGCCGCCTGGGTGGAGGCAAATATATTTCGCCGTTCATCGATGGTATCGTTAATGATCAGGTCGTACCTTCGCCCGATATCCGGCAGAATCTGCCAGTATCCAATGGCCCCGTCCTTGGAGCCGGCATAGGAGAGGAGGGCGCTTTCGGCAACGGCCATGTATTTGAGATCTTCGGGCATGTTGTTTTTTTTGAGCATTTTTTCGATAATCGGCAAATATCGACGGGAGCGCTTCAGCCAGAGAATCACCTGGGGGCGATTTCCAAGGGACAGCAAAAGTTCTTTTTCCATACGTTCCATAACATCCCGGTTTTCCATGGGAACCCGCTCATTACAGAACGAAAGGGCTTTCATGTTTTTAACGGCGTTTAACAGCGAAGGGAGCTCCAGTGGATTGGCCGGCGCACCCGAAGCTTCGCATGTTAACGCCAAAATCATTATCGGAATCAGAAAAATCGTTTTTTTTATATGCATTTTACATCTTTCTCATACAAGAGCCTTTAACGAAAGGTATAATAAAAAATAGGATTTTGCAGGTTCAGCCGCAGTGATTTCATGAAATCGTTACAATATTATAATAGCAAAACACTTTAGCATTCCAATGTCAAATCACGATTGAGATTTGGATCGATGAAAAGTCAGAAGACGTTGTACCACAAGAGAGCTTTAACGATGTATGACCTTAACCGTCCGGAAGCTATCGATGTCCGTGGATGGGAAAATGCCCGCCGTCTTATCTGCGGTGCCAACCATGATGATCGGCATATGGACGATACCCGTAATGATGGGGATGATAATAACCATCGTGGTATGAACGCCCGAAATAAAAGGAAAAGTAGGGGACAATCGGCCATCCCCACCATCCGTAGTAATAAGCAGGAGGCGGCGGGGGAGCGTAATACCGGACGACCGGCGGCGGAGAGCTGCAGATTTCTTCAACGGTTTCGTCTATCATCTTTCCGTTCTTCCAAACCCGCTTACGCACGTTCCGGCATGTGGCGCCAACAGATCCCTCAGGAATGGCTTCAACGGCCTGACCGCTTTTGTCATAATAGAGAATCGTTTTGTTATAAAGGGCGGCGTCTCTGGCTGCCTGATAATCTTGATCCATAGCATTGCCGACCAGAATGCCGATAATGGTCCCAGCGGCTAGCCCGGCAATGGTGCTATGCGTATTGCCTCCAATGGCCTGACCGACCAGAGCCCCCATGCCGGCACCGGTTACGGCTCCTGCCTGGGTATTGTATCGATCCGGCGGATAGGGGGCGCATGAGACAAATATAAAAGATAAAATCAGTGTTAATATAAAGATATGATTTTTCATCATAAAATCCTTTTTCCGATTTTACATGGTTATCATTTCCGCTGGTTCGGAAAAGCTTTATTCCTTATTTATTCTTTTATTTAGACGCTTAAAGGCAAAAATAGTTTACTGTAGATATTATATCATATTTTATTTAAATGATATTCATGGTATTGAGAAAATAATCTTCACGCTCAGGCATTTTATTCTTTTAGTAATGAAAAGGAGAATATTTTGAAAAAGAATGCACTTAAATATTTCATTAATGTCACGCTGTTTATCGACCTCACATCAATAGCGGTTTTGGGTCTTCTCTTAGGATTTGTGATTCCAAAAGGACAAGGCGGTTCCTTTCAAAATTATTTTCTCGGGCTTCACCGTCATGAGTGGGCGGATATCCACCTGTCCCTGTCGCTGCTATTTTTAATCCTGCTCGTTTTTCATGTATGGTTGAACTGGACATGGGTCATTCAATCCACCAAACGTTACCTGGGAGATCATTGGAAGAATTTTTTCTGGGCCATTTCATTTGCCTGGTTCATCATATTGGTTGTTGGATGGATTGTGGTAAAATTATGATGATTGTCGACCTAGAGCGCTTAGAGTAGGTTCTTTTTGTAGCTTCTGACGGATATACCGCACACCGGCACCGGCCCCACCTTGAACCGCAAATACCAATTGTATAGGTTTATCTGGAACAAGGTTTCAAATTTTTGATATTCTTGACATATTGCTTTAAATCTGTTTGAAGGCGTTTCAATAGATCCGATTTATTTCTCAATGATACTGCATTTTGTTTCAAAAGACGAGATAGACGGATTTCAAAAAGAAGTAAAACGTTTGTTGAAATATTTAAAATGATTGAAGTATTATACGAAAACCTCACACAAGAGCAAGCCGACGCTTATGGTTTGGTGCTGGACGCCTATGATCTGCCGTATTCTCTAAAAAGATCCGGCAGTGACTGGGAAATTTGGGCCGATGAAGAGATCCGTGACAGGGCACTGGATCTTATCGCGCAATATATTGAAGAGAATCCAAAAGTTTCGATGCTGGATGTGCCGGAAACAGAAATACATCAGAAAACATTTACCGGCATATGGGCATGCCTGATTTTACTGGCATGCCAAATCCGTGTAGATATGTCCGGACATGTGGATCGGATTTTCAGAGAATATGGCGCATCTTCCCGTGATATTCTCAACGGAGAACTTTACAGGACCGTTACTTCTTTGATGCTGCACTCGGGTTACCCGCATCTGGTGGGAAATATGGCCGGCATTGCCATATTCGGCACTGCGGTGTGCAATATTACCGGTTCGGGTGCCGGCTGGTTGATGATCCTGTTGACCGGGATTTTGGGAAACCTGGCGAATGCTGTTCTGTTTCGATACGGCTATATTTCTATCGGCGCATCAACCGCTGTATTTGGCGCTGTCGGTATTCTGGCCGCATACCAGCTTTACAGGAAGATAAAAATTCCCGGACAAAAGATGAAAGCCTGGCTCCCCATTGCCGGCGGCCTCGCCTTGCTCGCGTTTTTGGGTTCCGGCGAACACTCGGATCTTACGGCACATCTGTTCGGCTTTATAGCGGGAATTTGTATCGGACTTCTCTATACGATGTTTCTGCGGGGCATTCTGGAAAAAAGACATCAGATTTACTGCATGGTCGCTACAATTATTACGCTGGTTTTATCGTGGGCCAAAGTAATTTGATTAAGGTATGATTTCAATCTGCCGGGCCCTTTCTTTGAGCAGGAAGTGATAAATCAGATCACAATATCGATCCAGCTCCAGCATCCCTTTGCCTGAAACGGCATACCTCCAAAATCCGTATAATTTGGTCAGGTTGATGAGCTGCTGGCTGTAGGATTCCCAATTGAAACGATCCCGAACGCGTTGAATCCCGTTTTCGGATATGGTATTCCACAAATTTTCATCCGTCTCACACTGTTCCATAAATTGTTCAAGGCTTTTTGATATCAGTTCGGGTTTGCTCGTATTTAGCAGAAATCCATTGATCCCGTAATCAATAATCTCAAGGGCTCCGCCGAATTTGGGTGCAAAAGTGGGCAGCCCGGATGCCATCGATTCGATGACCGTCAAACCAAAGGCTTCAAACAGCGCCGGCTGGACAAAAACGCCTTTATGATCGGCAATGATTCTATAGACTTCTCCGGTATCCAACTTGTTGATACTGGGAAGCCAGCGGACTTTGCCGTGCAGGTTAAATCGCTTTATAAGATCGTATGCTTTGGTAATTTCGCTTCTTTCTTCAATATCGCTGGATTCTTTAACATGAATCGTTCCCGCGGCAAAAATGAGATTATACGATTGCATGAGTTTTTTGCTCATGCCGAATGCATGAATGAGACCGGTGATATTTTTAATTTTATCCAGCCGGGCCATGGTGAAGATAGGGGGCTTGTCCGGATCGTCCAGCTTTCCGAAAATATCTTCGGATTCTTCATAAAAAAGCCGTTTTTCCCATTGCTGCCATTTGTGTTCGATACGTTTTTCTTTTTGGTAGTAGGGAAAATACAGCTCTTCATCGACTCCCGGTGGTATGACATTGAATTTTGGTGCAAACAGATTGATGCCGCTGACGATTTGGCACAGATCCGGCATGGTGAAAAATTGATAGGATTCATACTGTCCCATTGTGTTTTCCGTGCCGATGATCTCCTGTAATGTGCTGGCGATAATAAAATCCGATTTGTTCATTGAGAAAATGTCGGCGGTATATTGTATTGAAAAGTGGTAATCCTGCTCTTTTTCCTGCCACTGGATATCGGAATATGCGTATTTTGTTTTTTCCAGGGCATGTGCAATGGTGCATTGGATGACATCGAACTTATCCGACAATAATGAAGCCACCAGATTTCCGTCGGAATAGTTTCCGATAACCAGATCAGGGCGTCCCTGAAATTCAGCGAGAAGCTCTTTCGATGCATCTTCTGAAAATGTTTCAAGATATGGCCAGATCTTAAAACGGGAGATCCAGTGTTTAACCACATTATACTGGTTATCCCGAAACGGTACCCGTAATATCCAGCCGGTATCGGAATGAAAAATTTTTTCTTTACGTTGATTGCACGTTGTATCCTCGGCTTCAGGGATCAAACGGGTCAGGACAATAATTTGGGGCTCGATGTCCAATCCGGTCAATTGAATTTCGGTTTTCAAATGCCGTTCCAGAGCCCGCACCTGGTCGAGGATATAGATCACCTGGCCCCCGGTATCGGGTTTGCCCAGCGCATTGGTTTGCCCAAACCATCCGTGGGGTGAAATAATGGCAACTTTTGAAATCAACGGTGCAGGAACACGCGATATGAATCGTTCCAAAAGCTTGTCGGTGGGTTCGTTAATGAGATCGAGAAGCGTCTCTACGGTCTCGGTAATCCGGCCCACGGTATTGCCCCAGCCGACCTCGAATCCGGATTTTTTCATTCTTGCTTCAACACTGGCAAACGGTGTTTCAGGTTTCTTTTTTCTAAGCCATTCCAAGAGATGTTCCAGTTCTATGCAGAATCTTTCGAAGTCATTGGTGAATGTTCCGTTTATCAACAGTTGCCGGCCGTTATATTGATGAAGCTTTATGAATTCGAACAGTTTAGTATTCCATTCATCCGGCCGGCTAAAAATGTTACTGCTCAAGTATCGATTCAAAAAACGGATGCCGTTTCCAATAGAGCGAGTGTCGCGGAGGGAAGGTGCGAAATCATAAAACGGCATGAAATCAATATGAAGATGGTAGCCGTCATCTTTCTTTTGCCGTGCATAGTAATCTTTTAAATCCAAATACCTTGATAGTGAGATTTCTTCCATGTATTCTCCATCCCTTCGAACCATATAAAAACGGTACCTTGCAATGGCCCAGCGATGCATGAGCACAAGATGTTCATTGGTAATAAACATCTCTTGCGCTTTTTTGAAAAATTGAAACAACGAAGAGTTTTCCCGAAATTTCTTTGTCTTCCGATTTTTATCACAATACTCGCGGAACAAATGAATAATGCCGTTTCTCAAACTGATCGTCTGGTGCTGATTCGACATAAAAGAAATGAATTCTTTGAAATCTTTGTGCTCGTTTTTTCTGATAAGTGATCCCATTAAATTTTTCATCATCAGTTTGCCTACTATTGTGCTTTTTCTAAAAATTTATATTTTTCAATCGCCTCTAAAATGCCGCCGGCATATTTTGCCTTTGTAAAATAGATATTTCGTTGGCCTTTAAGCTTTTCCAGTTCAGGACTGTAGTTGCCGACAACGA
Organism: uncultured Desulfobacteraceae bacterium; assembly: GCA_964591175.1. Classification (GTDB taxonomy): domain Bacteria; phylum Desulfobacterota; class Desulfobacteria; order Desulfobacterales; family UBA11574; genus UBA11574. The sequence goes on from CAZQAF010000005.1 coordinate 57,638, forward strand.
CGGCAAGCGGATCTCCCCGAAGCATTTCTTCGTCATTGCCGGAATCTCCGCACACCAGAAAGTTACTCAAGGGGATTTCCCATTTGTAACTGAGGTAGCGCAATGCTTTTCCTTTTGACGCACGATAGGGAAGGATGTCAAGGTATTTATTGTGCGAATAGATGAGCGTGTAGCGGCATCTATTGTGAAGCAGCCACTCGTGAATTTTTGCAATCCTGTCTTTTCCCGGTCGCATGTTGTAGCTGACTTTGAATTCACGCTGGGTCGATTCTTCCTGATAGGTTAAAAAAGGAAGTTCCTCAAGCGTTTTGACAATCTTTTCTCTGTCCCATTTGGCGGATATATGGGTCGACCAACCCTTGGCATAATGAATATTTTTCCCATAGTAAATTTCCGCTCCCACAGATGAAATAATGATATCCGGAGGATGAACGCCGTTTTTTTCAAGATATGCTCTGACCGAATCGACGGTTCGTCCGGAGGCGACACCGAAACCAATGGTCTTTCGATGCTTTTTGAGTACATCCAGAAATTCATCGAGATGGTCGTTCTGTTCGCCAATGAGTGTGTTGTCGATATCTGAAATAATAAAATGGTTGAGTTCGGCCAAACGTTTGCCGATGGCATCCGAAGGTTCTGCGACCTTCATCTTTTCCGTATCAAGGCTTTCAATGGTTTTCGTAATTTCGTTGACATAGGTCTTTGCATGGGTTTTCCATGTGTAATACTTTCTGATGTTCAATATCCCGGCTTTGGAATACTGTTTCCACTTATCGCTGTCTGCAATGATTTGTTTGATGGCGCCTGCCAATTCCTTGACATCTGTCGTATCGACCAGCAGACCACATTTACAGTTGTTGATAATGTCCTTTGGACCGCCGTCATTGGGCGCGATAACGGGCAGACCGCATGCGGCGGATTCTATCAAGGTAATCCCAAATGGTTCGGCAAGTGCGGAGTTGACAAATACGCCCCGTTTTTCAGCCGCAATCCTGTATAGCTCCGGTACTTCATACTCAAAGTCGTGCTTTTTGGGAATCGCGATTTTACCATAGAGATCGTATTTGTCCATTAACAAAAGAATTTCTGTAAGAACATTTCGCTCGTTGTCTTCCATTTTCGAGATGTCTTTGCGAATCCCTGCAAAAACAGCCAGATTGGCCATGGATTGAAGCGCTAAATCTTCTCCGTAGGCCGTGATCAGGCCGGAAATATTTTTCCGTGCGTCCGGCCGGCAAAGTGACAGGATCAACGGACGATCCGGCTTCATCAAAAATCGGTTGAGTTCTTCAAGTATCGAGGCATGCGCATACATTCTGGCCTCACCTTTTTCCGTATCCGATAAAATGTCATGATAGAAGGGATAGAATGTATCGACATCCAATCCGGGCGGAATGACGGTGAATCTGGGTATGTCGCTGTCTTCGTACTGGGCGTATTGCTCTTCGACCTCATGGTGGGTGCTTGAGACAATCAGATCTGCATGTTTTAAGATCTTTTCCTCCATATTGATGCGGTGGTCAATTTTGAATTTTTTGTCGATGTCGTTTTTTTTCATCCCGTTATTCAACAGGTTTTTCAATTTGGAGCGGCCAAGGGAGTGCCCGGTGTAGATTAACGTGATGCCGAAAATGTCCGCCAACTGCATGGCCACATAGCCTGCATCGGGATAATGCCCATGCACAATATCGGGTATCATTTTCTGCTGCTGGTTGTATTTAATGGTTTTATCGACAAATTCATCCAGGTGCGGCCATAGAAGTTCTTTTCGCATGTATTTTCTTCCACCACACTGAATTCTTACAATTTTAAATTTGTCGTTTACCGGTTCGATGGGTTTGGCGTAATCTTTGGATACGGCTTTATCAGAGATCAATCGCGTAAGCAATTCGACCTGTCTCACTGCATCGTGCTGGCTGAGGGCGGTTGCCAGTTCAATGACATATTTTATTTGACCTCCGGTATCTGCGTCACGGCCCAGTTCCATATTTTCAGATCGCAGCAAACCATGAACGCTGAACATTTGGATGTGAAGACCTTTGGAAGCCATGTTATCCTCCATTTTCAATCATTTCTTTTATCGGTTCATAAAAGTCACGGGAATCGGGAACGGCGCCTCTGATTTTACACATACGCGATGCAAACATGGATGCCATGGACAACATTCTATCAGGTTCCCATCCTTTAATTATACCGATAAGGAGCATTGCAGAATAGGCATCTCCTGCACCGACGGTATCGACCATCGAAGAAACACGGTGTGTTTTTGACCGGAAGCGGCCGTCTGGCGTGTATAACTCGCTCCCTTTATCGCCGTCGGTTACTGCCAGAAATTTTAGTTGGTATTGATCCATCAAGAAAGGAATAAACGCATCATTATCTTTTGAAAATCGAAGGATTCTCTTACATTCATCCAGTTCCTGTGTATTCAATTTCAGGATATCGGCGTGTTCGAGGGAGGCGATGATCACCTGGCGTGAATAACAGTCCGGCCGTAAATTGATATCATAAAAGCAATGGGCGCCAGGATGTCTGTTTTTCATGAATTTTTGAATATTCTCGAATCCCTGTTTGCTTCGTTGTACCAGCGTTCCGAAATAAATAAAATCAGCCTTATCCATAAGAGATGAATGCTCTTTTGGAAGATAATGGATATAATCGTAAGCCACATCGGTGTTGATGTGAAAGGTCGGAATGCCGGATGCGTTGAGTTGAACGGTAACCGTTCCGGTATCATGAGTGTTATCAATCTGGATGTCCTCGATGTTAAAACGATACTGCTCTAAAATGTTTAAAATTTTCTTTCCAAGGGCATCATTTCCAATACGTGAAATACAGCGCACAGGGAATCCGAGATTCTTGAGATGACAGGCAAAATTAAAAGGCGCGCCACCGAGCCTCTTCTCGTTTTCAAACACATCGAATAGGATTTCACCGATAACAAGTATCACGTTGCAACCTCTTTGGTATCACCCTCATCAAGGGGGTCGGTAACTGAGAGCGCGTATAAATTAAAAATTCTTTTTTATTTTTCGAATGTCTTCAATGAAGCTGTTGATCTCGTGAAGCAAAACCTTCTGTTCGGATATGATCATACTCATATATTTATTTAACTCGGGAAAAGATGAAACGTCAATGTCCATTGATTTTTTTTGAATGCCGCTGAGATATTTCTCTAATTTTAGAAGATCCTCTTGATCGATGGATTGAAACGAACCCAAACTGATAAATTTGTTTCTCAAATCAACGACGATGTCGTCTTCTATTCCTTTTGGGACAGATGCCATCAGCAAAAGCTTAATGGCCAGTTTGGCATCTATTTTCGAGCATGGAAGCGCCCTAATATCTTTAAGCTTCATCGGGTTGTTTTTGAGAACCGCGTTGTATTGGCTCACTAGATCATGGGCCCAGTTTGACATTGCCATCTGGGCTTTTTTGTTCATGGTCAGTATCGCGGTGATGCCTGTTTTCCGTAACGTATTGAGAAGCGTATCCAGCTCTGATGATGAATTCCCGGTTCCCGTCGAGCGTTTATCCGTTTTTTTAACGTCATTTGTCGGTTCCATCAAATTTTCCTTCATTATTTTTTACATTAATATAAGGATTCATCTAAAAAAAACAATTTTGATGGGATAAACGGTTAAAAATATCCGCGGGCCCGGTAAGAGATAAACGGCCCTGCATTGGATTCCGGTTTACCAAAGATTTGTATCTGGGAAATTCAGATGCTCGATAAAATGATCGGTAAATTCCGGATGGGTAGACAACTCAATATACGAGATTGACCGGGACAGATCAATGCTTTTCCGCCAGTAAGATTTCGACAAAAGAACCATGGAAGCACCGGTGCTGGCGGCATTGCCCAAAGACTTGATTTTATCGGGGTCGACAGTGGGAATCATTCCGATGCGCATGGCGCTGTAGGGATTGATATAATTCCCGAGAGCGCCGGCTAAATATACACCATCGATATCTTTTATGCCGATTTGCATTTCTTTCATCAAAATCTCAATACCGGCAGCCACGGCACCTTTGGCAAGTTGCAGCTCTCTCACGTCTCTTTGGGTCAAACAAATATTTCGTCCGTTAAAGCTTTCCTCAGGCGAAGCCACCAGAAAATTGCAAATGCCGTCTTTTTGAGTCACTTGCTTGCCAAGGGTGTTTTGAGTATCGGCCGGCGGATGACCGATCAATCCTTCATGATCGATGATCCCGCAGTGTAAAAGTACGGCGGTTAGATCGACCAGTCCGCTGCCGCATAAGCCTTTGGGTTTGATGTTGCCGATGGTTCGATATAATAAAGTCGCCTCTTCGGTACGAACCCCTTCGATGGCGCCGGTTCTGGCGGTCATCCCGCTGGAAATACGCGCCCCCTCAAGGGCCGGTCCGGCGGCTGCCGAACAGGTAACAAGCCGGGTTCGATTCCCTAAAAACATTTCACCGTTCGTACCCAAATCCAATCCAAGAATCATTTGTTCTTCTTGTTCGGCAGCACCGGAAGCCATAATCATGCTGATAAGATCGCCCCCGATATATCCGGATTTCACCGGAATCACATATAGCAAGGCTTCAGGATTTAATTTGAGCCCAATGTCATCGGTTTTGATTACCAAACCGTCGGTGAATACCGGTGCAAAAGGGGCACCTGCAATGCTGCCGGGATCAATTTTTAAAAGGATATGCTGCATGGTGGTGTTGCCGGCAGCGACAACGATAAAGATATCCCGCTCTCTAAGTCCTACCACTTCCAGCAACCGTTCGGTAATACCGGTCAGGTCTTGTATCAGCAACTGATTGATCTTAGCGAGACCGCCTCGATTGGATTTGATGTATTGTAAACGGCTGATGACGTCCGATCCGTATTTAACCTGGCTGTTTAAACGGGAAACCGCCGCCACTTCAACGCCGCTGTTCAGATCGATCAATTTCCCGACCAGGGTGGTTGTTCCCAGATCAAATACCAGTCCGTACGCCTGCTCCAACTCATCCTTCCGTTGCCAGGCCATCAAGGTGTTATCGTGAAGCACCGCGGTACCGTGTTCACCGGTAGCCTCCAGTACCTTTGGAAGATTTCGCAGGCAGTGCAGGGAAGTGGTCATATTTTGATATTCCGCTCCCAGTATTAACTTAATCCGATCCAGATGTGAAATCCCAAGATCGCGATCTTCCGGCGGCAGCATAACCAGCCGTTTTTGGATCAGCGGATCGAAATAAATCAGCGGCCTTTCACCGGTTTTCAGAATCTGGTAATATTCCTGGTCAGGATCGATTGCTCCGATTTGGATTAAAACATCCGAATACAAAGGGGTACGGCAGGCGAGGCGAACGCCCTGCTTTATTTCCTGCTTGCTGAGCAGTTCCACCGCTGCTTTGGAAGGTGTTCCCAACGAGGACAGCACCTGAACCTTGCATTTTCCGCATTTTCCCATGCCGCCGCAATCGCTTTCGAGGTTGATGTCGTTTTTTTGAAGGGCTTCGTAAATTGTTTGGCCATAGGATGCTGTCAGCCAGAGATCATCCGGGAGCACATTGAGTCTGACATATCGGCGTTTGTGTTTCTTGGGCGGTAAGGTGCCGATGCTGCGTTTATTCTTTTTGGGGGTCTTTTTTTTCATGCAATGAGTTCCGTTATTCGAGCGCATGGTTTCGCGCCCTCGGTTAAGGTCACGGGCATTTTGAGACCTTTGCAAAACGCCCCTTTTTGCCCAATTTCTACGTCAGGCTCAAATTTTAATCCTCAAAATACTCAATGTATTCCTGCGGTTAAAATTATCGCCTTCCTTGAACTTGAACAAAAATGAGCATTTTTCAAAGGTCTCATTTTATCAACGTATGAAGCAGTTTTGAAAAATGAGAATAATCGGCATCCTGAATATCCAAGGCCAGGTTTAAAAAATCTGCTATTTTATTCGCCTGTTCCGTTAATTCCGGATCATTGGGTTGACGAACATAGAGCAGACGCCGGTAGTGCTCAAAGTAGATCTTTCTCAAAACATTGTCGGCCAATTCCAGCGGTTCGGAACAGTAAGCATCAAAATTGAGCAATAATTCCTGTTCGACGAAAAACGTCCCCGTGATTTCCGTAAGGATAGATTCAAACAACAGATTCCCCAGCAACATTTCATAACAATTTTGGCCGGAAATCTTGGCGATGCCGTGTTGCCGGCAAAACGCGTCAATGCCGGTAAAACAATCACCGTAAACGATCAGGGGACGTTCTCCGCACCCGAGGGCTTCTTCAACGGCGTGTTGCAGCGCAATCTTCAGCATTTCGGGTTTCAAATGCAGGTTCGCGGGTAAATACGTGATCAAAACGTCCGGATATCTGGAATTCAGCCCAAGGTATTCGAATACGGGTTTAAACACCCCGCAAGCAATCAATCTTTTCGCATCAGCAATAATCGTTTGCAAGTGCTTCATAGGCTGATAATCCCGGGGAATTTTTTCTTAATTTCAACGAGCAAATTTTGATCCAAAAGGCCTTCCTGCCCGTCTTGGAGAATCGTTTTTACACGGTCGTTGGCACGGCTCAGCATACTGGGTCGTTTCTGCTGCTCCCAGATATCAAAGTTGGAGCGGATCCCCAGGTTGGGGTAAAAAAATTCATCCATCATGTGCGTGACGGTGTGGTCTTCCAAAACAAAATTACCGCCGGGTCCGACTTTTTTAATGACATCAAAGGCGAGTGTATCCGGATCAATCTGGATGCCTCTAACCATCCGCTGTACCATTCCGATGATTTCATCGTCAATCACATACTGTTCATAAGATATGGAATTGCCCGAATCGAGCATGCCGGCTGCCAAATGAATCAAGTCGGCGCCGTTTAGGGCGACCATTAAATTTGAAAAGGTTTTTTCACATCCCGCCTGGATGTCCGGTCTTTTGGCTTCGGTAACACCGCCCGATGCGTAAACAGGCAGATTAAAATGCTTTGCGATCTGGACGATCGAAGCATTCAGCAAGGCGGTTTCCGTTGATCCAAGCGTATACTCCATGTTGCGCAGATCTATGGTGGAGGGGACAGCGCCGTATAACACCTTTGCCCCCGGTGCGAAAGCCTGGGCCAAGGCAACGCCTGCCAGCGCTTCGGCATGGGTTTGGGCGAGGGTTCCCGCCAGCGTGGCAGGTGCTGTGGCACCTGAAATAGGGGCCGGTGCGCAGGTAGCCGGTATACCATGAAGGCAGCAGAACTTTAAAATACGCAGGGCTTCCGTGTCCATGGTCAGCGGACTGACGGAATTGGTGATAACGGAAACAAATGGTTTTGCTTTGAAATATTCTTCTCCTCCGGCCAAAAAACTTGCCAGGCTGAACATCTGCTTGACGCCATCGAGGGTATCACATCCTCCCATGACGTGTTTAAAGGTATGGTTGAAAGCGTAGTAAAAGTCGTTCAAATGGTAGTTCTGAACATCCAAATCGTGAGCCTGGCATGAAATGATATACAGATCAATATGATCCAGCCGATCTACCAGGGCTGCCGTGTGGGCGACATCTCTGAGCATGGTCAGACGGTAGCCGCCGGTTGACATATCCAATATGCGAAACACCCGGCCGCCGTTTGAAAAATATACATTGCCGCTTCCAAGGTGGACGTCGTTGTTGCCGTTCCGGGAATACAGGGTAAAGTGTCGGGGGGCCAGGGCCAGGTATCGGTCCAGCCATTTTTTTTCAAAATAAACCCTGGATTTGCTCCGGTTTACACGGGCTCCGGCAGCCTCCAGGATGTCCCACATCTCCGGGTCGGAAATGCAAACGCCGATATGTTTGAGTATTCGTCGAGCGGTCTGGTCGATCGCTTTAATCTGTTTGGGTGACAGAAAACCGCCTGCTGAAGCGTTTGGTTGCATGGCAACTCCTTCCAAAGGTATTTCAGCGCCAATCGGAATAAAATTCTATTCTGCGAGAGAAGAGAATCAAGATCAACCGGAGGTTACAATGCCGTTTATTCTGCTTAACAGATCCTCGGATTTGGACGCAACCGTGTGTTCTGATAAAATGCGTTGGGTTTTTGCATTGCAGCGTTGATACAGATCATTGGCACCGTCATTTATCCAGGCGTCATATCGAGATCGATCCAACAGGTTCGGAAGAAAGAGAGAGTGCATAAAATTCTCAAAGGTATGGTCATCCATCAAAAAAATAGAACCGGGCCCGCCGCAGGCAACCCGTTCGATGGCATCAATGGCCAATGTATTGTCATTGACGGGTATGCCGCCGGTGAAAAATCGGCTCATGGCGATCAGCTCATCGGCCATGGTGACCATTTCCAGAGAAGATGTGTACCCGTATTCCAAAAAACCGACATCGTGAATCAGGTTCGCTCTGGAAAGCAGGGCGGTAATAATCGAAAACATGGCCTCGGCGCCTGCCTGGGCATCCATTGTCTTGGCGTCCGAGGCGCCTGCAAAGGCCCAAATCGGCAGTCCGTAAATTTCGTCGCGCATATCGGCAAGGGCCGCCTGGGTAAGACTCCATTCGGGACTACCGTAACAAACGATGCTCGACTTCATGTCCATGGCGCTGACATTCGGTCCGAATAAAAACGGGGATCCTTTTCCCGCCATTTGATGCACCACCAGTCCCACAAGATTTTCGGCAATTCCCAGCGCCAACGCCCCGGCCAGCGTGACCGGTGCACCACCGCCGGCGTTTGAGCCCGAAGGAAAACAGATCGGGATTTGTTTCTGGGCGCAAAAAATTAATTTTTCCATCACATTTTCAGGAAAGCGCAGCGGGCTGATGGCTTCGGAATAGTTTAAGATAAACGGTTTTCTTTGAAAGTTGTCTTCACCACCGGCCACCGCACAGGCAATCTCATAGATTTTAGCAATATCTTTGCCGCTGTCGGCGATGAAAACAATGGGTTTGCCGGTCTGTTTAACCATTTCGGCAAAAACATGCACATATATCGATTCCACGGGCACATCTTCCGGATTGGCCATGGACATGGCAAAGTCGATATTTTTCAGTCCGTCCACCAGTTTGGCGAAATTGGTGACATCAGCCAATACGGTTCGTCGGCGCTGACCGGTTTTCAGGTCAAGTGTAAACGTGGCATCGGATCCGGTACCATAAAAAGCCTGTTCGTCTCTCAGCGACATGGCTTTTTCCCCGGTCTGGTCAAACAGGGTGATCTGTCGGGGAGCGGAGCGAATAGCGTCTTCGGCCATAAAAGCGGGCATCCGGATCCTTCCGTCGCTGGCGACCCGACAACCGGCATCGGAAAGCATTTCCATGGCGCCGGCATGTTCCATTTTAAATCCGGTTTTTTCAAGAATTTCCAGGGCAGCCGTATGGATGGCCATGGCCTGTTCGCGGTTCAAGACCTTCAGTCGAGGTTGAAACGTGGGAATTTCCATGGAATCCTCCTTGGTCTTTGGATTTGGATTATTTGGGTGTTCAGCTCGTGCCGACCAGTTTTTTGGCCTCAATTACGGCTGAACCCGCATCAGGGGCATACACATCGGCCTTGATATCCTCGGCAAACTTTGAGGTTACCGGTGCGCCGCCGATCATGACTCTGACCGTGTTTCTGATTTTGGCGCGCTGCAACGCCTCAATGGTTTCTTTCATGCTCGGCATGGTGGTAGACAGCAATGCCGACATCGCCACGATATCCGGTTCTATCTCCTGCGCCTTTTTCACAAACTGGTCTGCCGAAACATCCACGCCCAAATCAGTGATGGCAAATCCGGCCCCTTCCAGCATCATGGCAACCAGATTTTTACCGATATCATGAAGGTCGCGGTGAACCGTCCCGATTAAAACTTTACCTTTGGGGACAAGATCACCTTCCAGAAAAAAAGGTTTCAGCAGTTTCATGCATTCCTGCATGGCCTTGGCCGAACGCAGCATCTGGGGAACAAACAATGCACCCTTTGCGAATTTTTCGCCGACCTCGTCCATTGCAGCGATCAGGCCGTCATTTAGAATACTTTTAACCTTGAGACCGTCATCAATGGCCTTTTGGGTTTGAGCAACGGCACCTTCAACATTCCCTTTATTTATATCCTGTTTCAAATTGTCTATAATGGTCATGATTGTCTCCCTTGCACTATGAGTTGGGGATTGACGCCCAGGGAAGTTACAGATTCAGGCAACCTCTTTGAAAGGCGTCGATATAGTTTTCACAGTATTCATCACGTCCCAGAAGCATTTCCGTCGAGAGCAGGGTTGCCATCAGCGATGGTTCGGTCGGGTCTAGAATTGCGGCGGAGAGTCCCTGAAACATGCATAAGGACAAAAAAGTGCTGTTGATCAAACGGCGTGCCGGAAGACCAAAAGAAACATTGGACAGGCCGCAAATGGTGTTGACGCCGGGAAAATCCATCATGAACGTTCTTATGACATCGAAGACGACATGCCCCGCATGCGGATCAACGGAAACAGGCTGAACCAGCGGATCAACAAAGATGTTTTCCAGTACAACCCCCTCGGATGTTAATTTTTCGATCAGTTCAGCACCGGCCTTGACTCTGTCTTCAACAGTAACGGGCATGGCTGTTTGAGCCATACACAGCGCCACGATCCGGCAAGGCTGGGACGTTACAACGGGCAGGAGGGCATCGAAACGATCTTTTTCCAATGAAATCGAATTGATCATCGGCACCCCCCGGTGGTGCTTGATCGCTTCGGCCAGCGCTTTAGGATTGGGACTGTCCAGGCACAGGGGAAGATCAATGGCATTTTGAACCGTCTCCACCAGCCAGCAAAGACATTCGGTTTCTTGATCGACAAAGGTCCCGGCATTGACGTCAATATAATGAGCGCCGGCATCGGCCTGGCTTTTTGCGATTTGGCCGATGAATACGGCATCTTTATTTTCAACCGCTTCAGCAATCCGTCTTCGACTGGTGTTAATCTTTTCGCCGACGATAAGCATACCAGACCCCTTTTTCGTCAAAGCAATATTGAATTAAATGATTTCAGACTACCATACCAACGTCTTATAAATCCATCCTTTGTCTCCGTCTGCATGCTGCACATGTATCCACTTGCCTTTTCGGCTTAGAATTTTAAACGCAACGCCTTTTTCAGCCTTAAATACAATTGGGTAGTTGGTGCCGGGACCCGAGCGGATATTGCAATCTTCTTTAATGGTAATCACCGCCGGTATTTTACGAACCAGAGAACTGTATATCCATCCCTCATCTCCTTCAAAATCGACAAAGCGAATCCAGGAACCGACTTTTTTAATCACTTTTATGGGATAATATTTGTTGACTTTCCAAATGATATCATAGTTGCTTCCGGGTCCTGAACGGATATTCGCATCAGAGACTGAAACGGTAAGGCGCTCCGATGCAAATGCGACATTCGATAAGTTAATGAAAAGGAATACCGCAATGACCGATACATAGGAAAGAGGGCGAAATATTTTCAAAAGATATCGTCTGTCCTGAGTTTTCATAATCATTTCTCCGAAAACTGTTTTGAATGGTTCACCGTGTAACAGAAAACAAATTGTTTTCCCAAAAGCCAATGAGAGCCAAGTCTGTCGGATGCGTACCGAAATAAGAACCTTCAGGAGAAATATCTTCGAGAATATCAAAGATCTCTTGAAAGAGGATTTCTTTTTTGCGCTTATAAGTCTTATCGGTATTCTCCAGCTTTTCAATTTGATGTATTTTTTGTTCCACTTCGATTAGCTTTTCGGAAGTCTCTTGATCGAGGGCGATTGAGTGCAAAAAAGCAAGGCAGTCTTCGATCAGATCGACAACGTTAAGGGTTGTGTTTTGACTGATCGTATAGATTCTGTATTCACTTCCCAGTTTCATTTTATCCTCTATTAAAAGTAATATAGCGTCTCTTTGCTTCTTATCATAGGATAATCCGCCTGTGCCGTTTTTAACGCTTCATCGCTGAGAGTCTGTTCAAAATATGAAGGGAGAATATCGGCGGAGCCGGAACCTTGAGAGAATTCCTGTTTTACGCGCCATGGGATCGCATCCGGCAGATACTGTTCATACTTAAGACCTGAATCTTGTATGAAAAATAATGATAATATAATAAAAAGCAAAAAATTCAAGTCGAATTACCCCCCTGTCTTCTCATTCAATGATGCGGCCATATCGGTTTTTTCCCAGGTAAACTCTGGTTCGTTGCGACCGAAATGCCCGTATGCTGAAGTTTTGCGATATATCGGCCGCAACAGATCGAGATAGTCGATGATGGCGGCCGGACGCAAATCAAAGGTCTCCAAGATACCTTTTCTCACTTTGTTTTCCGGAACCACACCGGTTCCCATAAGATCGACCATTACAGATACAGGTTCGGCAACGCCGATGGCATAGGCGATTTGCACTTCGCATTTTTTGGCAAAGCCGGCCGCCACGATATTTTTGGCCACATGTCTTGCCATATACGACGCGCTCCGATCAACCTTTGAAGGATCCTTTCCGGAAAAACACCCGCCGCCGTGGCTGCCTTGCCCGCCATAGGTGTCGACAATAATTTTCCGTCCGGTAACGCCGCAATCTCCCATAGGTCCGCCGATCACGAACCGGCCAGTCGGATTGATTAAATATCGGGTATCGCCATCCACCATTTCCTGGGGGATCACCTTTTTAATTACTTCCTCGATGATCGTTTCTTGCAGGTCTTCATACGAAACATCCGGTTTGTGCTGTGCGGAGATGACAATGGTATCGACCCGTTTCGGCGTTCCGTTCTCATATTCGATGGTGACCTGAGATTTACCGTCGGGTCTCAGAAAATCGAGCGTCCCGTTCTTGCGAACCATTGCCAGGCGGCGGGTCAATTTGTGGGCGAATGTAATAGACATCGGCATAAGCTCTGGCGTTTCATCACAGGCAAAGCCAAACATCAAGCCTTGATCTCCCGCTCCTTGTTCCTTGAAAAGTCCTTGGCCGATATTGACTCCCTGAGCGATATCGGTAGATTGTTGGTCAATGCTTGTAATAACCGAGCAGGTCTGCCAGTCAAACCCCATCCGGGATGAATTATAACCGATATCTCGTATGGTTTCACGGACCTTTTCCGGGATATCGACATAGCAGTCGGTCGTAATTTCGCCGGCGACCATGGCCAAACCGGTTGTTACCAAGGTTTCGCAGGCGACCCTGCTGCTTTTATCTTTTGCAATCATTGCATCCAGAATTGAATCTGATATGGCATCGGCGACCTTGTCGGGATGTCCTTCCGTAACGGATTCGGATGTAAAAAAGTATTGTTTGTTTCCCATTGAGTTCTCCTAAAATTGAATTTTTTGATCGAAAAGCAGGGTTTTCGGTCAAACACTAAATCGGTCGCTGCGACCAGCGGCCGGTATTTGAAAAAATAATATCCGGATTTTCAAATACTTCCATCAAAAGACGGTGATAATGACATTCTTCGGCTGATCTGAGGTGGGTTTCGGGAAACCTCGAGCAATAATTTTGCATCTCTGCTTCTCCCATGATACCCGTCAGGACGCATTCAAGCATATCTACCGTACCGCTGCCTTCATCAAACTGCTCTTTTTCCCTCCATGTGATCTCAGGGGGTAAAAGGTCTTCAAACGCTTTTCTCAAAATCCATTTTTCTATGGGCGGCGATCCCATGATTTTCATTTCCGGCGGGATTATCTGCCCCAATCGAATCATCGCAAGATCCAGAAACGGCACGCGTCCTTCGATGGCATGGGCCATGGTCATTCGATCGACCCGTTGAAGGTTTATATTATGTAACGACGTGACTGACCGGCGTAATTCCTGGTGCAAAAACTCCTGGTTTTCTATGGATTTATAATAGCCGTACCCTCCGAAGAGCTCATCGGCGCCTTCACCGGTGAGTATCACCTTGACATAATCAGCAGCCAGGCGGGAAGTAAAATAACAGGGAATGGCGCTTCGCACCAAATCCTGATCAAAGGATTCGAGATAATATATGATTTCCGGCAGTTTTTTTCTGACTTCCTGTTCGGTGAGGATATATTCGTGATGAATGGTGTCGAGATGGTTGGAGACCAAGCGGGCAGCCGCGAGATCTCTGCTGCCTTCGACACCGACCGAAAACGTGTGAAGCCGATCGATATGTTTTCTGGCTATCGCGGCAATGATACTGCTGTCCAAACCACCGGACAAAAACGCCCCCAGAGGGACGTCGCTCATCAGACGTTTGACCACAGCCTCTTCAAGGGTTTTTCTGATTTTTTCAATATAATCTTTCACCGGGGCTTTCCGGCTTAAAATCTCCGGAACCGAGTAAAAGGTCGTAAATCCGCGAGCAGAATGGAAAAAAGTTCCCGGCGGAAATTCACGTACGCTGTCACAGCCTGCGGGAAAGGCTTTGAGTTCGGAAGCGAAAATCAGGGCGTCATTTATTTCGCCAAGATAAAGGGGTTTAATACCGATGGGATCTCGAGCCGCGTAAAAGTCGGCGGCATCGGCGATGGCAAATGCGTACATGCCGTCCAAATGTTCGACCATGGATGTACCGTGGTCTTCGTAAAGGTGAACGATGGCCTCTGTATCGCTGGTGGTATAGAACTGATGGCGTTTGGAAAGCTCGGAACGTAAATGCGGAAAATTATAGATTTCTCCATTGGCGATCACGGCAATATTTTTCGATTCATTGTAAATGGGCTGATTGCCGCCCTCCGGGTCCATGATGCTCAACCGCCGATGTCCCAAAACTCCCGGACCTTCTGACGAAACAAACTTGCCTTCTGCATCCGGTCCCCTGTGGCGCACCAGCATCATCATCTGTTTGACAAGGGCCACATCAGCGTCACCCCATATCCCTGTAATTCCGCACATGTGTTTCGTCCTTTTACTGCTCTATTTTCGTATTTCGAACATACCGACAAAGCCGTGTCCCATACCATCTCCGCGCTGGAGTTCCATTTCCAGCTTCCTCAACGAAAAACCAAGCACCGACTCGATAACATTGGCGCGAACATCCCCCCAGTTCAACCAGCCCACGCCTTCTATGACCTTGTACATGGTTTCCATGGCTTCTTTTAAAGGTTTCGGGTAATAGGGAAGAATCTCGGGAACGTTTGAAAACCTGCCTGTTTCACAATCGTAGTTTCCGAGCAGACTCATGGTATATTCGATGAGTGCGTTGCACGACATGAAAAACATTTCATAGAAGTTGTTGATGTGATCAAAACCAGGGCGGGGCACGTAGTCAACCAAGAGGCTCTCCAGATCCGTCCGAAGATAGTTTTCGAAGAGCGCATTGACCGGACCGCGCAATTTGGGAGCGTATTTGTTGTAGTCGCCGGTATCCAAGTGCCGTCCGATGAAAATCGAACGATCGAAAAAGGTCAACGGCTTAATTTCAACGCCGGCTTCCTTGGATGCCTGTTCGATGATGTTCATCACTTCGTCCCGGCATACCAGTTTCAGCGCAAAAGAAGCAATATCGGCCGTGGCCCTTTCTTCTTCCGGGTAAATGTAAGAGATTCGGTAGTCCATAAAGTATTCCCGACTCGCCGGATGATGCCACAAATCCTGCCATTCAACGGAGTATCGACCCAGCCAGTCGCCCATGAAAAGGGCGTGATCGGGCGCATGCCGGCAGATATCTGCAACGATCTTGATGCACTGTTCATCGGTAAAGTGGGAAAGGGTCCCAAATGACGTAAAATAAAAATCAAAAGGCGCCTCATCCTTCATGATTTCAGCGGGAAGCCCGTCCGACATGTCTCCCTGAATAAAACGCGATTTCGGATTGGCGCCGTAGTCGCTTTCGGCCTGACGAAGAAGGTCTTCGTTGATGTCCAATCCGACATATTCCTTGAGCATGTCATCGGTGAGGGCAACGGTGATATATTCATAAATTCCGGGATCTTTTGTGGTAACTCCCATAATGAGATCAAAGCCGTCTCCGCTGCCGCATCCCAGGTCTATAATACGGATTCGTTCCAGATTCCTTTTTTTTCGTTCAACCAGTTCATTCAACGCAGGACGCATGAAGATACTGGTAATCTGATCTTCCCAGAACCGTCTGACATTGTCATATTTTCCCAGCAAACCGGATGCTCTGTCGTATTTCCCGGTATGAGCGGCCTGGGAGTATGCTTTTATTTCCGCCATGAGTTTATCCTTTTCTTTTTTGCACAGATAACCGCAAATGGACGCAAATGAACAAAAATATTATTATTTCAATTCGTGTTAGTTTGTGTTCATCCGGGGTTTTTATTTTTAAAATCAGGCACTCAGCGTTTTTAATGCATCGATGGCCTCGAAGGCATCTTTGCAATGGGCATCGGCACCGATCTGTTCGGCAAAGGATTTGGATGTGGGAGCGCCTCCGATGAAGACGGTCACCTGATGATCGAGCCCTTCTGTTTTAAGGGTATTGATCACCTCCTTCATTTCCCACATGGTGGTTGTCAACAGGGCCGAGAGCCCCAGGAAAGATGCCTGGTTTTCTTTAACAGCCTGTACAATTGCGCTGGTCGGCACATCCGCTCCCAGGTCGATAACCTCGTATCCGGCACCTTTGATCATGATCGATACGATGTTCTTCCCGATATCGTGAAGGTCGCCGGCCACCGTTGCAATAATGAACTTTCCTTTACTTTTTACGCCGGCTTTTAAAAGGTGAGGGCTCATGATGTCCATGGCAACCCCGACACATTCGGCCGAGGCCAGCATGTCCGGGATGAGGTATTCATCGCGCTCAAATTTTTTGCCCACAATCTCCATTGCGCGGGTTAATCCGTCGATGACGATGTCTTTGGGGTCTATGCCGGCACCAAGGGCTTCTTTGACCAGCTCGGTGACTGCAGGCTGTCCTTCGTAACCTTCGTCAAACCCTTCATCTTCAGCCTCGACACGACCTTGCACAATATTAAATGCAATTTTCTCAATAAGCGTTTGATTGTCCATAATTTATATTCTCCTCCTTAACACGGTTTCAAAGTAATCTTTCTTCATCCGGTCTGTTTCAAGCTCGGCAAAATTCCCGGGACTTCCTTGAAAATTTGTTCCACTATTTCGGGTTTCATGTGCACGGCCGGCGCTTGTTCGAGTCGGTCCATGTAATCGAGAGCGTTTTCCAGGACTTTGTCTTCCAATCCTTTGGCCTCAAAACGATAAGGATCGGAAACATCTCCGGCGTGCATGGCCTTTCGCACATGGCGCGCATATAGCCGGTAGGGCGAGGACATGACTTTTTTCACCGTCTTGAGTGTATCTTCTATGGTGTCGGGATCGATTTTAGGCTGACGCAGGCAGTGTTTGATCTTGCCGATCTGTTCGTTGTCCAGAACCGCTTGGACCGGGCAGAAACTGTTGGTGCGATCCAAAAGGCCAAAGGCATAGTGGATATACTGCGCCCCGCTCATGGCCATGTAAAAATGCGTAAACAGTTTTTCGAATGTGGCCTGCATCCCCGGTGCTTTGGCATCCCCCACGCCGGCGGTGGAATAACACGGGATATTGTAAAAACGGGCCAATTGCACACAATCGATATTATACTGATTGAACTCCGGACATCCGTATAAATCGTGCAGATCATCCATGCGGGCCCGCACGGGTACGCTCCCATAGAGTACCGGAAATCCCGGTTCGATGAGCTGGGTGAGGGTGATACCGGCTAAAATTTCAGCATTGATCTGAGCCACCATTCCGGCTTCTTGTATGGGAGCCGACGATCCCCCCTGGGGAGACGAAGAGATCACCAGGGGAAGGCCGGTTTCGACGATGCGAAAAACCTTCTCGGCGGTATCATCCACGATTTGTAAAGGGCTTTTGAATATACAGGCGATGAATGAAAACAGCGGATTTTTCCGGAGCGCCTCCGGGCTGCCGGTAATGATCTCACCCATTCGCACGACATCTTTTAAAGCATCTACCGTGGTCAATCCCGCTTGCACGTGTTTGGTCATATTGTTCAGGCTGGCAAAAAACTTGTTCACATCATGATTGGCGGGGCTGATTTCAGGATCCTGTATGTTCAACGGGCGGATGAAAAAGTCCAGGTGTTCTAATCTTTCGCACAGCCTGGCGGCCCGGCTGAGCAAAGATGTATTCCCCCGCAGCTCTTCAAATCGGGGAACCTTGCATTTGACGCCGTTGTCGTCAACGCTCACAAATTCCTGCATATGCGTTTCTATCCAGATATTGGCCTCGGAACCGGAGCCAAAATAAACGCGGGGCACTTCCGCGTCGAGCAGCAATCGATTTTCAGGAACCCTGGCGCCCAGAACAAATCGTGAAGGGGCGTGAGACACTGCTTCTTTGATGAGTCCTGCGGGGAAGCTGACCCGCCAACATGTGCTATGTTTGTCTTTTTCTTCCCAAACTTTGGCCCCATGTGTTTTAAAAAGCCCGGCAGCTCTTTCGTTGTAACACCAGACGCCGGGATCTTCCAAAATGTTCAGGGAAGCTCGATCCAGCCATTTTACCTGTTCGCTGTCGAGCCGCTTATAAGGTTTGACCAGAACGCCTTCTCGAAAACTGTCTATCACGTTTTTCTCCTTTCAAAGATATGCTGCTGTTATTTTATTTTTGCCGAAACGTCCGGGTATAGCGCCGGCAGTGACGATCTTTTCCTGCCAGGACCTCGGCGGTTCTCACAGCCCCTATAATCTGTTGATCCAGCGGATCCATGATGGCTGCATCCAAACCTGCAAAAATCGCCATATGCAAAAATGCCGAATTGAGCCCGGCCCTGTTCGGAAGCCCGTAAGAAACATTGGAAAGCCCCATGACCGTCCGTGCACCGGAAAAGTTTTCCTTGATTTGTGTCAGCGTGTCCAAGGTGACGCGCCCCTGCCGGATGTCTGTACTGACCGGCAGCACCAGGGGGTCGAAAAAAAGGTTGTCCAGCGAGAATCCGTGTTTTTGACAGGCTTTGGCGATCTTTTCGCAGGCTGACAGACGGTCTTTGACGGTTTTGGGTATTCCTTGCTCGTCCATGGCCAGGGCAATTAATGCCGTGTTATGGTGAACGGCAAGGGGGATGATCTTTTTTAGATTGTCTTCTTCTGCTTTGACGGAATTGATCATGGCGGATCTATCGCCGTTCATATCCAATGCCGTTTCCAGTACAGCCCGGTCGGCGCTGTCAAAACAAAGGGGAGCGTCCACCGATCTTTGAATGGTTTCAACAGCCCATTTCATGGCTGAAATTTCATCTTCCCTGGATCCCACGCCTATAGCAACGTTGACATCGATATAGTCAGCCCCGGCATTGGCTTGCTTTTGGGCCAGTGCCGTCAGATTTCGGGCGTCTCTGTTTTGAATCATGGTGTTAACCAAAGGGATGGTGGCATTGATTTTTTCACCGACGATAATCATGGATTTCCTTTTTCTACGCTTATTACTCAAAAATGAATGATTGGACTCCCGGGATCTCTTGTTTAATGCGTTCCCTGACATCTTCAGGAACAATCGATTGGGGCGGTTTTGTCAAAATGTCCCGCACTTTTTCGGCGGCTCGCTGACGAATATCTTTTGCGCCGTCCTCCTGCCAGCGATCACGGTTTTCCCTGTCGCTGAGCAGTGGTTTATAAAGTTCCGAACGCATATGACGTCGGGTATGGCGGGAGGAGATAAAATGCCCGCCGGGTCCTGCTTTTTTTATCAGATCAAATGCCAGGGTCTCGTCGTTCACCTTGATGCCGTCTACCGCCCGCATGATCATGCCGATAATTTCGTTGTCTATGACCAGCTTGTCATAGGACGCCGTCATGCAGAATTCCAAAAATCCTGCAGCATCATGGATGAAGTTACCGCCGGCCAGGGCAACCATCAGATTGGTAATGGCCGATTCATATCCTGCCTGGGCATCGTTGACTTTGGCGTCGGACATGCCCGCGGTGACATAGATCGGCAATTTATAAAATCGGGCCATCTGGGATGCGGCGGCGTTCATCAATCCCATTTCAACCGCGCCCGAAAGATATTTCATATTTCGCAGATCGGTAATGGACGAAATACAGCCATAAAGGGTCGGGGTTCCGGGGCTGGTCATTTGAGCCAGCATAACGCCCGCCAAAGAATCCACATTCTGTATCACCAGATTCCCTGCCAGCGTCATGGGACTGGTGGCCCCGCACAGCGGTTCCGAGGGCACCACTACCGGAATTCGATGTCTGGCCGCTTCCATGGTGAGCCCGGCATAGGTCTCGTCCAGTGTCAGGGGACTGATAACGCAGGTGACCATGGAAATAAACGGTCGCTCCCTGAGCTTATCTGGAGATCCGGCAATGAGTTCCGCCATTTTAATCACGTTTCGCACCCCTTCAGGGGTGTAAACGCCACCGATCACGTGTTTTCGGGTATGATTCAGGGCTGCGCCAAAACGATTGACATCCACATCTTTTTTGGAGAGATCATTGGGATACACGTTGAGCATGTAAAAGTGGATGTTGTCCAGTACATCCACCAGACGAGCCATATCGACGATGTCTTCGAGTATTGAACTTCGCGCATCTTGGCTTCCTGACTCCTGTACGTTCAAAGCCGTGCCGCCGGTTCCGAAATATACTTTATTTCCGCCGATTTCACAGTCCAGATCTCCGTTTTCTTCACGACCGCAGAGAAATACCGTAGAAGGCGCCTTCTGTATCCACTTTGTCACCATTTCCGGCGGGATTTTGACCACCCGGTCGGATTTATCGACGCTTGCGCCGTTTTTTTCAAAAAGTGCCAGCGCTTCCGGAAATTTTACCCTCACGCCCACTTCGGCGAATACCTTGAGACTGGTTTCATGAATCTTAACCATGTCCTTTTCTGAGATGACTTTATATTGTCCTCCGGGTAAACCTTTTCTTGTTTTCATTTTTTCTCACTTTTTATAATTAATGCTGGGAACGATGTTTAAAATTCTATGTTCTTCGTGCAGAACAATTCCGGCGGTTGCATTCAGAACATGGATTATATGATTGTTCCCTTGGGTTAGAATCAGCCGGTGTTATTCCGAAAACACCGGAGATGGATTTACGGGGCTTCATAAAGCAGGAATTTGTGAGTTCGACCTCCAACTCGTTTGAATCGAAGAGACCGAACAATTTTTTTTGATCGGTAATCGGCCAGTCGCAATATCCAGGGCTAAAACAAAGCGTTATTTGTTTGTTTTGGTCTTTATATACATCCTTCATATGCTGATGAAACATTCCCACCATGTTGTCTGCGGCCGCAGATGCCATGGCATCGAGGATATATGCTTGCGCCAAGTGCTTTTCTTCCATAAGCTGATTGATCTTGTCTTCAATGCTGTCTCCCAATGTGGCGATATAACATGTAATTTCATCACAATGCTTTAACGTTCTTGAAAGTTTGTTGCTTTTAAATTCCTGACCTTCTTCAAGGAGAACTTCCCCTTTTTCCACCGAATCGATCCCCATGTTTCGGTGGCACAGATTCGGTTCGATAAGTTTTTCAAACATGGGTTTCATTCGTTTTATTTTCGAGCGGGTTGACCGGGGAATAGTATCAAATTCGTCACCGCCCAAAAGTTTGGCCAGGGTATCCTTTTCTATAATTGGTTTAATTTCCATTTTAAAGGTATCAATATCTCAGCTATAAATGCTTTAGTAAGGATTATTTTGATTGAAACAATTATAACAATAAAAATCTTTTGTAAAGTCTTTTTTTCAGTAATCTCCGGGTAGGGCGGTTTGCGGAAGAGGGCAGTGACTAAAAAAAAATCTGAAGCGCTATTTGACTTCCAACTCCTGGACATCCAACATGTCGGTCAACATGTTCAGGGCATTTACAATCTGCGTCTTTTTGGCGTTTTTCGTTTGTTTCAGACCGTCAATGATCTTTTGCTGGATGGGAGGCGGGGCATGTTCGGCCAATTTCTTTCCGGTATGGGTAAGTTGGATGGTAATCATGCGTCGATCCGGAGAATTTCGCATTCGTTCTGCAAGGCCTTTTTTTTCCAAACGATCCACAACGCCGGTGACGGTGCTGGATTTGACCATCATATGCTGAGCAATTTTAGATGGCGGCAACGGGCCATACTCATAGAGCGTCAGGATGCAGTTAAGTTGTGCTGCGCTGATCTGGTATTTTTTGTTCAATTCTTTGCTATAGAGCTCGCTCGCTTGAATAAGCCTGCGGATAGAAAAGATGATTTGTTTGGTCTGGTCGGACGGAAATATTTTTTCCTTAGTATTCAGATGGTCGGCAGCGTCGGTTGACATTTTATTTTGTTCCTGTTAAAAAATTTTTACCTCAAACATTTATTACTGCAGATAAATCAATAAATCAATATAATTTGTATTCTCTAAACGATTATTTTATTTTCATATCAGATGGTTTTTTCAACCGAGCTTTAAAAAGATCATGATCAAACTAACCCGTGTTTTTAAAACATTTGACGGCGGCCAATCATATGCGGTCAAAGATCTTTCTCTGAATGTCGACAGGGGAGAGACGCTCGTACTTTTGGGCTCATCGGGTTGCGGTAAAACCACCACACTAAAAATGGTCAATCGTCTGATAGAACCGACCAAAGGAATCATTGAAGTTTCCGGAAAGAATGTCTTGGATTACAATGCCGTAAGTTTGCGTCGTCAAATCGGTTATGTATTTCAGGGGATCGGCCTGTTTCCCCATATGACGATTGAACAAAATGTTGAAATCGTACCGCGGCTCCTCGGGTGGTCGACTCGTTCACGACAAGAACGCATTGAGGAACTATTGGATCTTGTCGGGCTGCCGGCCGGGAGTTTTGCCGAAAGGTTCCCCGATGAACTGTCCGGCGGCCAGCAGCAAAGGGTCGGTGTTGCCCGTGCCCTGGCGGCAAACCCTGCTTATTTGCTCATGGATGAGCCGTTCGGCGCTTTGGACGCCCTTACGCGTGAAGCGCTTCAACAGGAATTGTTGAGCTTGAAAAATCAGCTTAAAAAAACCATTGTTTTTGTCACCCATGACCTTCATGAAGCAATGCTCCTTGGAGACCGTATTGCCATTCTGCACGATGGTGGGCTGGAACAGATTGGGACGAAAGAGGATATCTTGAATACGCCGGCAACCCAATTCGTAAAAGATTTGTTTTCGATAAGGCGGTCGGGGACCTGGAAGTAAAGAGGTGCATTGAATGAGCATTGACGCTTTGATTGCGTACGTCCTCCAACGATTGCCCGAACTCTGGCTTCGAACCGGGGAACATCTTATGTTGACGGGATGCTCTACGCTGGCCGCCATGTTTATCGGGATTCCCGTGGGGATCTTTATCTATCGGACCAAATGGCTGCGCGGACCGGTAATGGGCGTCATTGGCATCCTTCAAACAATTCCGAGTCTGGCCATGCTGGTCTTTTTGCTGGCACTGCTCAAAGAAATCGGTGTCATACCTGCCCTAATCGCCCTCACGCTCTATGCATTGCTCCCGATCGCCAGGAACACGCTTACGGGACTTGAAGAAGTTTCCGCTGAAGTAATGGAAGCCGCGGAGGGGATCGGCATGCAGGAATACCAGCAGCTCATGATGGTCAGAATCCCTTTGGCTGCGCCGGTGATTGCGGCAGGCATTCGCACTGCGGCAGTGGTCGGCGTGGGGATTGCCACCCTTTCAGCGTTCATCGGCGCCGGCGGACTGGGCCAGTTCATTAATCGCGGCCTGGCCCTGGCCAACACAAAGCTCATTCTTCTCGGTGCAATTCCCGCCGCACTTCTCGCCTTGATGGTTGACTTTTCCATCGGTGCCTTTGAATGGGCGCTCCGTTCGGAACGAAAAAAGGATAAAAAAAGATCGGCAAAGTCATTCATGCGGCGGCCGGCCTTAATGCTGCCGGTTGCTTTAGTCTTAGTCGGAATCGTTACCAACTTTACGAAACCCGGATGGATTTCCGGCCCCCAAGCATCACTGGAAAACGGGCATGAAATTGTCAGGATCGGATCCAAGAATTTTACGGAACAGCTCATCTTAGGGGAAATGATGGCCCGGTTGATTGAGGCAAAGACGGATTTAATGGTTCAACGCCGGTTTAACCTCGGCGGCACCATGATCTGTCACGGGGCGTTGGTCAACGGAGAGATCGATCTTTATGCCGAATATACGGGGACCGCGTTGACCGCGATTCTAAAGCATGCGGTGATGACCGATCCCGAAAAAGCCCTGCGGTATGTAACCAAAACATACCATCAGCGGTTTGATTTGCAATGGCTCAAACCCTTTGGGTTCAACAATACTTACGCCATTACCGTCCGAAAAGCCGATGCTTTGCAAAACAGATGGAGCAAAATATCCGACCTCGAAAAATCCGCGGATGTGCTTATTGCGGGTTTCACTGCTGAATTTTCGGAAAGGCCTGATGGTTACCCAGGGCTCCGCCGAATCTATCACCTGCATTTTGGCGATGTTCTGGATTTTGATCCGTCTTTGATGTATGAAGCCATTCGTAACAAAAAAGTGGATGTGATCTGTGCGTTTGCCACCGACGGCCGTATTGCAGCATATCATTTAAAACCGCTCAAAGACGACCGTAAATTTTTCCCGCCCTACTATGCGGCTCCGGTGATCAGAGAAGAAATACTGAAGGTTCATCCGGAACTCGGCGATGTTTTATCGCTTTTGGGAGGACGCATCGATGATGCTGAGATGCAGCATTTGAATTTTGAGGTAGACGGGAAAAAAAGAAGCATCGCCGAGGTGGTGGAAGAATTTTTAAAAGCGAAGAAACTACTTTAAAAAAATTACGTATTATCCCGAAATTATGGCATAAAATTATCAATGAAATTAAGTAAATATAGACACAGGATTTTACGGCTAATTATATCTGTTATGGTTTTTACAGGTGTGACGTCCTTGTCTTACGCACAGACCGTCAACCCGAATCTTCACATAGATTATGAAAACAGGTTATTGACCTTATCGGCACAACAGGCTGATCTGAAAAATATTCTTTTGAAAATATCTAATAAAACAGGCATTTATGTTAGTTTTCCAAGCGCATTAAATAAACAAATCACCACGAAAATGTCCCATGTTTCCCTTAGTAACGCGCTGGCTATAATTTTAAAAGGAACGAATTATGCCATAATCTATTCCGGTTCAGGAAAGAATCATGCTGTTGTTTCAAAGGTTTTCGTTTATACGACGTCTGAAAGATCGGGGATATCGGGCCGATCAATATCCCAGGACAACCGCCTCGCATCACGGATAAAAACCTATGAAAAACGCATTGAGTTGATGAATAAGAAATTGTCACATCTCGATAAAAATAGTAGGATAGCTAAACGATACGTCAAGCAGATCAGATCTTATGAAAATATTATCGAAAAATTAAAAAGAAGGATTCGGTAGTCTTAGTCAAGTTTCGCACCCTAAAATATCTCTCTGGCGTACTCTCATGCGGCGCCAAAACACAACGTCATTCCCACAACAACATTATTCGGATATAGATTTAAATCCTATCGTGTGTCGGTTGATCGGAGGTGTTCATGTTCCTGGAAAATAAAATATACCACAACACGGTGAAAGAATGGCTCTTGGCCGTCGCTATCATCGTTATCGTATTCTTTTTGACAAGCATCACCAAACATATCCTTCGGAAAAAGTTGACTTCTTTTGCCGCCGGTAGCATTTCATTATGGGATGATTTGATCGCCGAGTTTACCGGTCGATTTCATGTTATCTTTTTTCTGATACTTTCGATTTATGTCGGTTCTTTGAAAATAACGCTCCCTGAAACAGCGCATAAAATCCTGAAAATCGCATTCGTCATCGTTTCACTTATTCAAGTGGCCATTTTAGCCTCCTACACCATTGAATTTTGGATCGAACAATACCGGAAGCAGAAAATCGACACCAATGCAGAGGCAGTGACAACATTGACCTCCGTAGGATTTGTACTCAGGTTGATGATTTGGGTCATATTTCTGATGATTGCACTCCAAAATATCGGCGTAAATATCAGCACATTCATCGCCGGATTGGGTATCGGCGGCATCGCTGTGGCATTGGCCGCACAAAATATACTTGGAGATCTGTTTGCTTCGTTTGTGATTGTTCTGGACAAGCCGTTTGTCATCGGCGATTTTATCATCGTGAATGAATATCTGGGGGCTGTCGAGCGTATCGGATTAAAAACAACGAAAATTCGGAGCCTGTCAGGGGAACAGCTCGTGTTTTCTAACACCGATTTGTTAAAAAGCCGCATTCGTAACTTTAAGCGTATGTATGAACGCCGCGTTGTTTTTACCATCGGCGTGTTATACGAAACCCCGTACGAGAAGCTTTCCGAAATTCCCAAAATGATTCGCAGCATCATTGAAAGCAAAGACCAGGTTCGATTTGACCGTGCCCACTTCAAAGAATACGGAGACTATTCCTTAAAATTTGAGATAGTTTACTGGGTACTGGTTCCGGATTACAATGTCTATATGGATATTCAACAGGCGATCAACCTCGATATTTACAAACAGTTTCAGGACGCGGGGATCGAATTTGCCTATCCCACACAAACACTGCTTTTACAACGCGAACCGGGTGAAACAACCCATGAATAAAATCATCGAGATTCAGAATCTGGTTAAGCAATTCAACGGGGTTTCGGCGGTTAACGGGCTTTCTTTTTCTGTGGGAAAAGGCGAATTTTTTGGTCTGCTGGGTCCCAATGGCGCCGGCAAAACAACCACGATTCGCATGTTGTACGGATATTCACCCCCGACCAGCGGCATGTTGCGCATCTTCGGCATGGACGTCAGCACCGAAAGCCGCAAGATTAAAGCCAGAATCGGTGTTTGCCAGCAGGACAACACCCTGGACCCTGACCTGACCGTAGAACAAAACCTTCTCGTATTCGCCGGATATTTTTCCATTTCCAAAAAAGAGGCCGCCGAACGTTCCGAGGAACTTCTCGACTTTTTTGCCTTGAATCATAAAAGAGATGCCAAGGTCATGGAGCTGTCCGGCGGGATGGTCAGACGATTGATTCTGGCCAGATCCATGATCAACCGTCCGGAACTTTTGATTTTGGACGAGCCGACCACCGGGCTCGATCCCCAGTCCCGGCACCAGGTCTGGGAAAAACTGGGAGAGCTTAAAAAATCCGGTTTGACGGTGGTGATCACCACACACTACATGGAAGAAGCCACCCAGCTTTGTGACCGCCTGGTTATTGTGGATCACGGCAACATTTTGGTAGACGGCAGCCCGGAAAGCCTGATCGAACAGTATGCCGGTAAACATATCATCGAAATCGAGGGACCGGATCAAGACCTGATCGAATACCTTAAAAACCATGACGTGGAATATGATGATCTCGGTAAGCGGCTGATATTGTATGACCCTGAAAGAAAGGGAATGAACAGCACCATCCGCAGTCAATACTGCAATGAAAAGTGTATTTACCGGAACAGCACCCTGGAGGATGTTTTTTTACGCTTAACAGGAAGGGAACTTCGAGAATGATTGATCCTGCCGTATTTTCATGGCGATTTCTAACCGTCTGGAAAAGAAACCTGGTGGTGTATAAAAAAATCTGGAAGGTGAACTTCTTGACGCCGCTTTTTGAACCCTTATTTTATATATTGGCCTTTGGTCTGGGGTTCAGCGGATTGATCGGGAAGGTCCATTACGATGGCGTTGAACTTTCATACACGGCATTTATCGCACCCGCGCTGATCGCCACCGCCGTCATGTGGAACGCTTTTTTTGAAACCACCTATGCGTCGTTTGTCCGCATGTATTTTCAAAAAACCTTTGACGGCATGCTGGCGACGCCGTTGTCTCTGGAAGAGATCATCATCGCGGAGATTGCCTGGAGTGCCACCAAATCGGCGGGTGCGGCAACGATCATGCTGTTGGTCCTTGGCCTCATGGGATTTATTCATTTTCCCATGGGATTGTTGCTGATACCCATGGCATTTTTCGGCGGGTTGGCATTCGGCGCCATCGGCATGTTCTTTACGGGGATAATCCCGACCATCGATATGTTCAATCTACCTATATTTCTTTTTATTACACCGATGTTTTTGTTCAGCGGCACCTTTTTTCCTGTTTCCAATCTGCCGGCTTGGGCGCAGCCCGTTGCATTGGCTTTTCCCCTGTATCATCTGGCCGAACTGGCCCGTCTTTTCAGCATCGGAACCTGCGAAGTTGCACCATTGATCAGCATCGGATACCTAACGGTTTTTTGTGTTTTCTTTACCTACCTTGCCCTCAAAGCGATGCGGAAGCGACTCATTCAATAAAGATGGCTTTGCCTGAAGAGTCGTTGGAAAAGTGTGAAGTGAGCTAAAGTGTGAAGTGAGCTAAAGTTAAGGAATCCTATCAATTATATAATATCAGCGG
>CAZQAF010000005.1:85952-93537 GCA_964591175.1 uncultured Desulfobacteraceae bacterium
AAAGTGTGAAGTGAGCTAAAGTTAAGGAATCCTATCAATTATATAATATCAGCGGCTTCCGGCTCGTAGAGCTTACAGCTCGGAGAGAGCGAAGCGACACAATAACTTTAGGCACTTTAGCTCACTTTAGCTCACTTTTAACTTGTTCGTCTTTAAGTAAATCAGTTCTTTCCAAGGGTTAAATCAAAGTTGGCCCCTCTGAGGTCGGATATTTACTTGGGTTTTATTGCTTCTACAAGACAATCCATCTCTTTCCCCGATAAAACGAGTTTTATATCCGTGAAACCGGCTTTTTCCAGCGTATCAGCGACCTCCTTGAAAGTATATGTGTCCCCGCCCGGGGTGTTGACAAGCATGTTCAATGCAAAGAGAGCGCCTGCCGGAGGATTTGTGCGAGATTCGTCCATGATATGATCCCGAATGATCAGCCTTCCGCCGGGAACGAGGGCATGGCAAATTTTCCGGTAGAGCGTCAAATTCTGTTCAGGGCTATTCTGGTGGATAATGGCCGAAAGCAGGGCAAGGTCGCATCCCCCCGGAAGGTCATCCTCGTAAAAATTTCCCGACACGAAACCGACTCTGTCCTGCAAACCGTTTTCGGCAATTTTTTCTTTTGTGATGGGTATCACGTCTTCGAGATCAAAAATAATGGCATTGAGTTTTGGATTTTTTCTCAAAAAAGCGATGGTGTAGGCGCCGGATCCTCCGCCGATATCGAGAAGTTTTTTAAAGGGGCTTATATCGTAGGCTTCGGCAATTTTCTTTGAGATGCGCCTTGCGGCCACATGCATGGCGCCGATAAACGCGTTTCTGTCTTTTTTGCTGTCCGAATCCACAACAGGTCTTATATTTGGATTGTTTGCGGTTTTGACAATATCCGTCAGGCAGCTCCAATTGTCCCAGATGGCATTCATATGGTTGACCATGGGAAGCACGGATTCCGGATTTTTAGATGAAAGATATGATCCTTTTTCTGTGGTATGATAACGGTTGTTTTCTTTTTCAAGAAGATCGATGGTCACCAGGCAGTCAAGAAGCCGTGTGGTTCCTTTTTTATCCAGGCCGAGCATATCCGCAACATCTGCGGCGGACAGAAAGTTGTCGTCCAGTTTCGAAAAAAAATCCAATTCTGCAGCGGAGAGGATTACTCTGCTTTTCATATAACTTCGAACTTCGGTGACAATATCCGGTTTGGGTTTCATAAATTCTCCTTTGTAAAATTGATGAATTCATATAAAATTTGATTGATGACGTATTTTCGCATTTAAGTGTTTCGCATTTGGTATTTGGTGCTTTAATTAAAGTATACCACCTAAATATACTGAATGTAACTTTTATTAATTACATTACACATAAAAAATAAGGGGAATTTAACGGCATGACAACCTCGATGGAGAAAACGCTGGTACTGGCCGGAGATATCGGCGGAACAAAAACAAACTTGGGGCTCTTTTCCGAAAACAAGGACCGTCCCGTGTTAAAAGTGATGGAAACGTTTTCAAGTTCGGATGCACCTGATCTGGAGCATATCATTCGGAAATTTTTTCACATGCATCCGTCGTCAATCAGCCGTGCATGCTTTGGCATTGCAGGACCCGTCATCGACGGAAAATCCAAAACCACCAATCTGCCCTGGCGTGTATCCCAAGATCGGATCAAGAAACAATTTTCCTTTCAACATGTCAGGATCGTCAACGATTTAGCCGCTACGGCAATGGCTGTCCCGCTGTTGAATGCGGATGAATTTTATCCTTTAAATCAGGCTGATGGGGCAAAGGGGGGTCATCTTGGACTGATCGCTCCCGGAACAGGGTTGGGGATTGCTATGATGTTGTATCATGAGGGGCGATACGTGCCGATATCATCCGAGGGGGGGCATTCCGATTTTGCACCGAATAATGAACCGGAAGCCGATCTGTGGCAGTATCTTCACCAGCGTTATGGGCATGTGAGCACTGAGCGGGTGGTTTCCGGGAAGGGTTTGGTGAATATTTATGACTGGTTGAAAAACTCGGGCCGAGTTAATGAACCTGAAGGGCTCAATCAAAAACTGAATGAGACGGATCCTGCGAAAGCCATTACCGACGGTGCCCTGTCTAACAAAGATCCCGCATGTATTGAAGCGCTGGAGATGTTTGTCTCCATTTTCGGAGCCGTTGCCGGCAATTTCGCGCTATTCGGTCTGACCACCGGCGGGATTTTTTTAGGCGGCGGAATTTCGCCAAAGATTTTGCCCAAACTCAAAGAAGATATTTTTATGAAGGCATTTGTAAACAAAGGAAGGTTTAGGGGCTTTCTCGAAAAAGTCCCTGTTAACGTCATTCTGAACGATAAAGCAGCCCTTATGGGTGCGGCGTATTGTGCTCTCTCTGATTTTTGATCTCCGCTTGCACGGCGTAACTTAAAAAGCGAAGACGGGACCTCCGACCTCCCCTTGACTTCCGGGAGTTATTGCATAAAAATGGTTATAGGGATAAACGTTTGTGGATGCACATAGGCGTGATCGATGCCGTTGAAAATAGGATAAAAAGATCATGAAAGTTCTGCTGATTTCCGCCAACACGGAACAGATCAACATGCCGGTATTGCCCCTTGGAATGGCCCAAGTTGCAGCGGCCGTACAAACCGCAGGGCATAATGTAAACACCGTCAATCTGATGATGGCCGGGGACATTCGCGATCGGGTGAAAAGATCTGTTGTGTCGTTTCAACCGGATGTGATCGGCATATCGGTTAGAAATATCGACGACCAGGTATTGGAAGATACGAAATTCCTTCTCGACCCGGTAAAAACGGTAGTGAATGAATGCCGGGACCTCTCAGATGCACCCATTGTGTTGGGCGGGGCCGGATACAGCATTTTCCCCTTGAGTGCGCTCAATTATCTAAAAGCAGATATGGGTATTCAGGGTGACGGTGAAAAATCATTTGTCACGCTTTTGGAACGGATCGCGCATCAGGCGGATATCTCGGAAATCCCTGGGCTCTGTCTGCCCGAAACCGGGCTTGTGAAAAAACCTGACCTGGAAAAAAACCTGGATGATTATCCGCATCCGCTGTTAAATCTTCATATGCCAATTCCTTCCGGTTATGACATGGAAAAAATATGGTTTCCGATACAGACCCGCCGGGGGTGCGCGATGGATTGCAGCTACTGCTCAACGGCTTCCATCGAGGGCCGAATGTTAAGGAAGCATTCGGTTGAATATGTTTTGGATTTTATTTGTCAGGTTAAAGCGTTCGGTATCAACAATTTTTTCTTTGTTGATAATACCTTTAACTTCCCGTCGGCGTATGCAAAAACGCTGTGTGACCATCTCATTCGCGCAGATATTCACATCAATTGGCGCTGTATTTTGTATCCCTGGAAGGTCGATGAAACGCTCATTGAAAAAATGGCGCGGGCAGGATGCAAAGAAGTTTCCTTAGGATTCGAAAGCGGCGCTGAAAGCATGCTGCAAAGAATGAATAAACAATACACGCTCGATGACATTCGTCACATTTCAAAAATGTTGAAAAAGCAACGAATTCGCTGCATGGGGTTTCTTTTATTGGGCGGTCCCGGCGAAACCAGAGACAGTGTCGAAAAGAGCCTGTCGTTTGCGGATTCACTGAAAACCGATGCCATGAAAATCACAACAGGCATCCGAATTTATCCCCATACGACCCTTCATCGAATTGCCGTTGATGAAAAATTAGTAACAGCGGACGATGATCTGTTGTATCCCAGGTTTTATCTTGCAAAAGGACTGAAAAACTGGCTGAACAAAACCGTTGACAAATGGATGGCGGACCACGAGAACTGGATGCGATAAGAAAAACAGAAAAGGGAAAAACTATGAGCGTTTGCAGCGAAAATAATGTACTTGAAGAATTGTTGCGGCTTTTGAAGTTGGAGAAGATCGAGGAGAATATCTTTCGCGGCCAAAGTCAGGATCTGGGTTTTGGGAGCGTGTTCGGCGGACAAGTCCTGGGGCAGGCCCTGTCTGCAGCCTATCAAACCGTACCATCGGACCGCAATGCCCATAGCCTGCATGCCTATTTTCTCAGAATGGGGGATGTTAACAAGCCTATTATATATGAAGTCGATTGTATTCGTGACGGAAAAAGTTTTACGACCCGCCGGGTCGTTGCCATTCAAAAAGGCTTGGCCATTTTCAGCATGTCCGCTTCATTTCAGATTGATGAACCCGGATTTGATCATCAGGACGGTGCCCCGGAGATGATCGGACCGGACGGCATCGTCTCCGAGCTGGAACTGGCCATGGCGGTTGCGGACAAGATACCGGAACGAATTCGAGACAAAATTTTGTGTAAAAAACCCATCGAATTTCGACCGGTAAATCCCGTTGATCCATTTTTCCCGGAAAAGCGGGAGCCGATTGCTTGCACCTGGCTCAAAACCATCGATAAAATGCCGGATGATTTCAGAGTGCACCAATATATGCTGGCCTATGCCTCTGATTTCGGTTTTGTGGCCACTTCTCTTTACCCCCATGGGCACAGTTACTGGGAGCGTGACATGCAGGTCGCCAGCCTGGATCACGCCCTGTGGTTCCATCGGGATTTTCGAATGGATGACTGGCTTTTTTATGTCATGAAAAGCCCCAGCGCCCACAGGGCCAAAGGATTGAACTTTGGGAGAATCTATACCCAAAAAGGAGTGCTCGTTGCCTCTGTGGCCCAGGAAGGGCTGATACGTTACCATGGAATGAAAAAGGAGATGTCGTTATGAACGAGAAAAAGAAAATTGGTTTTATCGGTACTGGAATGATGGGGTTGCCCATGGCCCGTAACTTGCTCAAGTCAGGATATGATGTGATTGTTTACAATAGGACACCTGAAAAAGCCGCTTCTCTGATTGAACTGGGAGCGTCAGTGGAGAAGAATCCTTTGAATGTGGCACAACCGGGAGGCATCGTGATGAGCTGCGTGTCGGAAGATGATGCATTAACTGCTGTCGTCGGAGAAAACGGCCAATTGGCCGAATGTTTGGGGAAAAACGGTATTCATGTTTCCATGAGTACCATACTGCCAAGTACGGCGGCCCGGCTTGCCAGGCAACAGTCCGCTTTTGGAGGGTATTACATCGCTGCCCCTGTAATGGGCCGTCCGGACATTGTTCTGGCAAAAAAGCAGTCCTATTTTGTTGCGGGAGATGAAAATGCCAAAAAGCGGGTTGCGCCTTTATTGGAAGCCATCGCAATGAAAATATTTGATTTCGGCGCCTTGCCGGAAAACGCCAATGTCGCGAAATTGGCCGCCAATTTTCTCATCGCTTCAGCTATCGAAGCCATGGCCGAAGCATTTACGCTCGTTTCAAAAAACAACGGCGATGCCGATAAGCTTCTTGACGCGCTTGGGAGCACATTGTTTGCCTGCCCCATTTATCAAAATTACGGGCGCCAGATCCTCGACAAGAAATATACGGAACCGCTTTTCAAACTCCGGTTGGGTCAAAAAGATGTCCGTTTGGTTGCCGAAACCGCGACAGAAAGCAAAACGCCCATGCGGTTTGCCCGGGTTTTGCAGGATCGGTTTTCAGAGGCCGCAGCCCATGGATTGTCCGATCATGATTGGACGGCCATCGCTTCGGAAGTGGAAAAAGAGGCAGGTTTATAACTCTCTGGCAGAACCGTAGCCATCTGGCGGCTATTTCAAAAAACACTTTCGATCGACATAAGCGGAGATTTTTTCATCGAAGACCGCTTCACTTTCGTGGATCAATTTTTTTCCGTTCCATGTTCCGCATGCGGCAACAACGGTATCTCCCAGGTTGAACTTATTGCCACAGGCCGGACACCCTTGGGCGTTATATGTGTTGAGCCTTTCCAGATCCATAATATATGTTCTTTTTTGCGGATTTTGCGTCGTCATAGGAACCTCCGAATCCCAGCACGATTCATTATTTATATCATAATCAGCATGGACTCGATGGCAAGTGGGATGGATTGAATATTTTCAAGGCTATTAGAAAAATTTTACATTCTTCGTCGCCGATTTTACCACGAAAATGCGTTCATTGTTGCTGGTCAAATCAGCGGGAATTATGAAAAAGCCCTGACGATCCGACGAATAGCTAAGGGCATACCCGGAAATAGATTCGGCATCCGTAAATTCAACCAATATTTTGCGCCCAGCACCGGGGATGGTGTCTTCATATTTTTTTTGGTAATCTTTATTGCCCTCAAAATTTTTGACGAAAAATACGGCTTTTAGATCTTCAAGGTCAATTACTTCGATTTTCCCATCCAGACGATTGATGTGAAACCGCGTCTTATTCGGGAAAAAATCGCTGGTGTTGCCTTTGATTAACGTGCCGTCTTTAAACCGTACGATGACCTTGTTGGTTTGCATAAGTCCCTCGAATAACGTATTAGTAGTTTTAGCGAAAAATCAGTTTCGGCGTACGGGTTCATGGGAAAGCCCGCTCCCTGAAGACAAATTTTAAATCATCGGACGAACAGCCAGAATATAACGCCCCAAAAGGGAAGACACAACAAAAAACTGAAAACCGCGCCTCTAAAAAAGAATCCGGGTTCGTCATTATGATCGATACCCCCTTCCAATGATTCAGCTTTACATTCGGGCGCGAACGTTTCTTCTGACTCGATATGCGTTTCTTCAAAAACCGTGGCCGAGTTCATTGCTTGCATTGGACACCTCCTCCGTTTTATGTCATAGAATAGCAAGACCAATGCCATGTTCTAAAAGGGATCCTGTTTGTGAAAATATCATATATAATCAATAACATGACGGCAGCTCTCGATATCCGTTCAGTTTTTCCGCAAACTGTTGGTGTGACAAAAAGTTCTACACGCGGCAAATAATTGCCGATTATGATAGGGCACATCTATCCGGCTATGTCTTAGAAAAAATCCCGGCGGTTCAGTCGTATCAGGAGATCTGAGTATGGGAGATAAAAAAAATAATGTGGAGCAGGCGATTGACCCAGGCTATTTTCTCGAATTGTCCCAAAGAAATCCGGACGAGGTTTGCCGGCATGCGCTATGCGAATACGATCCCAAAACCAAAAGCTATCGATTATCCGTTTGGGGCGATACATATGGCATCTACCCCCAAGAATCTAAAGTCACACGTCTTCACGATGATAATCATAAGGTAAGTCTTCTTCTGGGACTGTTCATTGTTTATTACCTGCTGAGATCAAAAGACATTGCCATCAGCAAAGAATGGATATCTGAAAAGGATATTCCCGGCGGCCCGACTTTTTTCAGGGGACCTCACAAAATTCCCACTCAGATCATTGAAAATCAATTTGAACATAATATTAAAGAATTCAATGAAATATGCAAAAAACTACAAGGTACTCCTTTAAATATGGCCGATGCGGCCTATGTCTTTAGAATCGTACCGCGCATTCCCGTATTGGTTCAATTTTGGGATAGAGATGAAGACTTCCCGGCAGAATCGAAAATCCTGTTCGATAAAACCATTACCGAGCATTTATCGCCGGATATCATATTTTGTATGGCCGTTGAAATTTGCAAAAGAATTGGGAAAACCGGAAAGAAAAAATAGGAAAGAGAAATTAGAAAATAGGAAAGAGGATAAGTGGAACCGC
>CAZQAF010000006.1:0-42649 GCA_964591175.1 uncultured Desulfobacteraceae bacterium
AAACATTGAAGGAGCGATGTCACAATTAAGGCACGCCGACCCTTGGAATATTTAGAAGCATCTCAAAAAAGTCTTTTCGCCCGATATCGGTGTTGAGCCCTCGTATCAAGTCCTCGACATACTTGAGTATGCCTACGGATTGATTCTCGGCCTCGCCTTGATCTCGACCGAAAATCCTAATTTTGAGATAGCTTCTATGACAGTGAATCGGCAAAGAGGTCATGATGCGATATATTAAATATTTTGCCTTGATTTGTTTACTTGTCCTTATCGGCTCGGGTCAATCCCCCCGGGCGGAAGAGAACATCAACATCCAACTGGTCAGGGTGAAAACCGATGACGGTGTATCCCTTACCGGTATTTTACGCTGTCCCCGTATGTCAAAGGAGAAAGCATGCGTGATATTGATTCATGGTTACAGCGGCAACTTTTATTCAGGGGTTATGGCGTTTCTCCCTGAGGCTCTGATGAACAAGGGGTTTGCAACTTTGGCGATCAATATGCGCGATCATGATCGCGGTCCCAAAAAAAGCCGGTTTGAAGAAAACCGTTATGACATAGGCGCTGCCGTCGAAAAAATGGACCGTTCGGGCTACAGCCCCATATTTCTTTACGGCCACAGCATGGGCACCAACCGTGTGCTTTATTATCTTGAGGCAACTCATGACCCAAGAATTAAAGGTGCGATTTTAACCGGGCCCCCAGGCAACCTTTTCCGATGGAATATCCGGATGTTCGGTTTGAAGACCGCAGAACAGGTTCTTCGTCAGGCTCAAGATCTGGTGGCCGGGGGTAAAGGCGATCAATGGATGCTGGTCAGTTTAGGACCTTTGGGCAAAGCGCTTTATACCGCCAACCATGTGGTCAGCCTCAGGGGAGCGAACACCGTATCCGATCCCTTTGAAAATATTTCTAAAATTTCCAAACCGATTCTCATTGTTCAAGGCATTGCCGATCATCTGGTCGATCTCAACGTGGCGGACCGACTCCGAAACAGCGCTGTATCGAGCTCAAATGTTACGGTGGTCAAAATTCCGGGTGCTGATCACCGCTTTGACCGTCACCGGCAGGATCTCGTGAACATTGTTCATCGCTGGCTCGTCAACCGGTTGCATGGGAGATGACCATCCCGCTTCTGTATCAACGATCTTTAATAGAAGTCATCTCAAAAAAGTCTTTTCGTCCGATCCGCCGGTCGAAGATGCCGCTGGCGGTGAGGCGGACAAGTATCGGCGTTGAGCCCTCGTCTCAAGTCCTCGACATACTTGAGTATGCCTCCGGGTTGACCCTCGGTCTCGTCTTGATCTCGAACGAAAATCCTAATTTTGAGATAACTTCTATCAAGAAATTTCCATCAAACTATTGCGAATTTGCCTGTAAACGCCCGGCGCCATCACTAGCAGGCGGTCGTCGATTTTCCGGCCGTCCAGATATTCGCTGAGAAAAAAATGACTGCCGTCCATCTTGCATATCTTTCCCCCTGCAGCCTCGAGAATAATGATTGACGCGGCAAGATCCTGATACGACTCATTGGCAATCATCGCTGCATCGGCGCGACCCATGGCCACGTAACATATGTGGGCGCCGGTGCATCCCAGATCACGGATTTTCCCGGGGAAGGTTGAACGGTAGCGGTGGTGAAACCTTGAATATGTGAAAAGAAGGCTTTCGTCGTTGATATTGCGCTTGCTTGAAACACGAATCCTTTGATTTTTCCAAAAAGCATTCTGATCGGGTCGCGCATGAAAAAGATCGCCGGTTGCCGGCATATAAAACACGCCGAAAACAGGCCAAAAATTTTCTATCAACGCCAACGAGATGCCCCATATCGGAATTCCCGCCTGGAAATTGGCAACACCGTCCAGCGGGTCAAATATCCAGACATATCGTTTGCCGTCATGGGTGTAATTTCTGTCCGCAGGGTTATTTTTAAATATCTGATGTTCCGGAAAATGATGTTTGAGCGTATCCTGAAAAAAATGCATCAAATGAGCATCTGCTTCCGTTACAAGCGCTTCATCGAATTTGACGTGACGGTCCCCTTTGCCGTAATAGGAAAGCGCTCGTTCCCCTGATTGACGGATAACTTCCATTGCAAACTGAGTCAATTCTTCAATCCCATGGCCTGTTGCCTCAACCATCTTTCACTCCTCGTCCCATGATATTTAAACCCATTTAAAGATTTGAAACGCTCAGTTTAGTTAGTGTCCATCCATAAATGGTCTTTTTGCCCAATCTCTGCGTTATGCTCAAAAAATAATCCTCGGAATATCAATTATATGCCTGCGGTTATTTTTTTCGCATGTCTTGATCTTGAACAAAAATCCTCATTTATGGATGGACACTAGTTAATGGTCAATGCCGATGAACACCGATGATATGGGTCAGAATGCGCCCAGGGGCCGTGTAAATGTAAATTTGGCGGGTTCTTTCACCAGCTTCTGGGATGCCTGTTTGGTATTGTGGCCCAAGGCGGAAAAGGGGAGAGATACCACAAATACGGCGCAACCCAGAACTGTTGCAACGATTCCTAACGGCCTGACCAGAAGAAGATCGGCGGTCATGGTGCTTCCGGTTATCTCAGTATCGTTTGCCTGTGCCGCCGCGAGAGCCGAGGTGCCGAACGGTACACAGATAAGCGCTGAAATTAACAGAAAAATCATGGTATGTTTTTTAATCTTATGCATATTTTCCTCCTTCTCGTTTATGTTGTGCCGACTGAAATATCTTTTCATCTAAAAGCCGGATTTTGGAATAATTGGGTATCGGCAGCGTCGTCAAATTATTTTTGTATTGTCGGAGATAAGTGTTTAGGGTGTAAGGAAAAAACAAGGTCTTGAAAGAAGGTGTGTTCATAAGTGATTTAGAGATGGTTGAAAAACCTTTTTATAAACGTTATATTCAAGCGCTATGGACTGTTGCTTTGAATATTTAAAAAAATCTAATTCTCACGGGGAATTATTATCTTAAAGATTAATTAAAAGTTGAAGATGTGTCAAGAAAAAAGCCTGCTTTTTCGACGGCTTTTGCTCTTCGCGGACATTGCCGCGAAGTACATAAAAAAATGACGAGCATACGATTAAATATAGAAGTTGCGATTGCCCTGCCGGTATACGGCACATATGTTTACAGCGTACCGGATCATTTGATGCCCCTGGTTTTGCCGGGGAAAAGAGTTCTGGTTCCCTTTGGACGGCGAAGAGTGACGGGATACATTTTGGGCGAATATCATAAAAATGATCGAAAGGAAATCAAACAGATCTTGGATGTCATGGATGAAGAACCGCTTTTTTTTTCGTGTATGATACCTTTTTTCAAATGGACGGCGGATTACTATCTGCACCCCATAGGAGATGTGATAAAATGTGCGCTTCCCGGAGGACTCAATGTTTATGACTTTGCCGTCATTGCCCTCACGAAAAAAGGAAAAGAAGCCCTTTTGAAGAATTCTTTGACGCCGCTGGAAAACGAAATTTTGAACATGCTTCAAACCGGTCCCTGCGGTTTCAAAACACTTTGTAAAAAACTTCACAAAAACATCCCAAACGCGCTGATTTATGCCATGCAGCGCTGCGGGCTCATCGAACAAAAACAGGCGCTGAAAAAAAATGTCGTAAAACAGAAAATCGAACGGTATGTATCGTTGACCGATTTGGATATTTCTTCAGATGATTTGTCCGGCGCCGGAAAAAAAATCATCGAGATCGTCAAGGACAGGGGCGAAGTCTCCGTAAAAACGTTAAAAGCCCTGGTTCCGTCCACGCCGAAACTTATCAATAATTTGCAATCCGCCGGTTATATTTCCATTGTTGATAAAAGAATTTATCGCGATCCGTTCGGTGAGCCGATCGAATCCGATAGACCCCGCAGACTTACTCAGGAACAAAACCAAGTCGTTTCAAAAGTGATGGCGTCTTTAGGCCGTGAATTTTGCACCTGCCTTTTAACAGGCGTTACAGGAAGCGGAAAGACCGAAGTGTACATGCACCTCACGGCGACGGTTATCAATTCAGGCTATTCGGCGCTGGTCCTGGTCCCGGAAATCGCCCTTATATCACAGATGGAACGCCGGTTTAGAGCACGGTTCGGAGATCGCATCGCGATTCTTCACAGCGGACTCACCTCCGGTGAACGGTATGACCAATGGATGCGTATTGTCCGACGTGAAGTCGCTGTCGTCATCGGAGCCAGATCGGCGGTTTTTGCACCTTTAAGAAATATCGGCATTATTGTCGTTGATGAAGAACACGACACTTCCTATAAACAGGACAGCCGCTTGCGATACAATGCAAAAGATCTTGCCGTAGTAAGGGCGAAACTTCAAAACGCTGTGGCGCTGCTGGGATCCGCAACGCCGTCCATACAATCTTTCTATAATGTTAAGACCAAAAAATTCAAAGAAGTGACATTAACCCAGCGGGTCGAAAAACGGTCTCTGCCGGAGGTCACCGTGGTAGATCTTCGCGAGAAAAGAGATGTTAAGGGAAGCAGACGGTTTATTACCTCGGAGCTTTATGATGCCATGAAAACGTCCATCGGACGCGGCGAGCAGGTTCTCCTTTTTCTGAACCGGCGTGGTTTTGCGGGTTATCCGGTTTGCTCACGCTGCGGTGAAGCCATACGATGTAAAAATTGTGATATTTCGCTGACGCTTCATCAGAAGGACAACGCATATAAATGCCATTACTGCGGTTTCACGCGGGCGTCCACATCGAACTGTATGTCCTGCGGGTCCTCAAAGATCCGGCTCTTGGGACTCGGGACCGAAAAGATCGAAGCGGCTGCAAAAATGCTTTTTCCTCATGCCGCAGTTGCCAGAATGGATCGAGATACAACCCGGCGCAAAGGATCGATAATAAAGATTCTGAAAGGCTTGAGAAATCGGTCCATCGATATTCTGGTGGGGACTCAAATGGTGGCCAAGGGACATGATTTCCCAAACATTACCCTTGTGGGTATTATCTGCGCAGACCTTTCCTTGAATTTCCCCGATTTTCGGGCCGGAGAAAGAACATTTCAGCTCCTGGCACAGGTTGCGGGAAGAGCCGGGCGTGGGGCTGTGCCCGGACGAGTCATCCTTCAAACTTATAATCCAAATCATTTCAGCATATTATCTGCAACCCGTCAAGATTTCCAGCCGTTCTACAATGCAGAGATCGGGTTCCGAAAGTGTCTTCGTTATCCACCGTTTTCCAGGATGGCTCAAATTAAAATATCAGGAAAAGATAAAGAAAAAACCCGGCAGCACGCCCAGACGGTGGGAAACCTTTGCACTGAATTGAAGAAAAAGAAAAGATCCTTGTCAAGATCTCTTGAAATATTGGGGCCTGTTGAAGCCCCGCTGTACAGAATCGCCGGAAATTACCGGTGGCAGATTCTCTTAAAAGGTCTGGAAGTTCAGTCGCTTCACCGATTTCTTCATAATTTATGGCTTGCCAACAAGGCAAAAATAAGCCGGGGTGATATAATGGTCGTTCTCGATGTGGATCCTGTTTTTATGATGTAAAAAATGGTTTTCCATGAATGACCTTTGCGGATGCGGACACCATGAAATATAGCCCATGGAATTAAAATGAGAATATGCACC
This sequence comes from uncultured Desulfobacteraceae bacterium, assembly GCA_964591175.1. Lineage (GTDB taxonomy): Bacteria > Desulfobacterota > Desulfobacteria > Desulfobacterales > UBA11574 > UBA11574. The sequence continues at coordinate 5,588 of CAZQAF010000006.1, forward strand.
TTGACATTCTATGAGATGCCACTAAAATAATGTTTATTCATATTAAATTAAAAGGAAATCTTGAGAATGAAACCCAAAATGTTTGCCGTTTTTTTTGTAACCTTTTCCATTCTTTTGTTCGGAACCGGCACAATTGGTTTGACCGGACAGTCACTTCAGACAACATCTGTATTGATACCGGACAGCCGGTACACCTTCTCTCCGGTTTTAGACGGTACGGAGGTCACCCATGACTTTGTCATTCAAAATAAAGGAGACGCACCGCTTGCGATTGAGAAGGTGCGAACCGGCTGAGGGTGCACGGCTGTCTCGTACCCGAGACAAATCCCTCCCGGCGGCGAGGGAAAGATTGTTATCAAAGTTGATACGGCCGGATACGGCGGGAGAACCGTGACCAAAAAAGTAATGGTGAAAACCAATGCTCCCGATCATTCGGTATTTTATCTGACGATCATGGGAAATGTTGAAAATTTTGTAACCATTGTTCCCAAAAGGGTGACGTTGCGCGGACCGGCGGGCCATCCGATAAAGGCTACAGCAAAAATTATACCCGAGAAAAAATATCCCTTTAAGATTAAAAGCGTCAGCGTCGTCAACAAGAAGAATATCGGCGTCAAACTGGAAAAGACCCAAGACGCAAAAATGACGTCATATCTTATTACGGTTGAAAACCGGCGGAAAACCAAGGGCCGCTATTTTGACACGATAAAATTAAAAACAGACAGCAAGATACGGCCTGAGATTAAGATCTATGTTATCGGGAACATCATTTGACGATCGAAAGAACACAACAAAAGATGGACAATATCCAAGTGATCGCTTTTGACTGTGACGGCGTCATGTTTGACACAACGAATGCAAACATGGCGTATTATAATGAGATATTGAAGCACCTCGGCCGGCCGTCTTTGACTCCCGAACAGTTTGCATACTGTCACAGCCATACTGCGGATCAGTCGATCGCACACCTTTTTGATGACGAGCAGGGGTTTAAAAAGGCTCAGCGCTATCGAAAAAGTATGAGCTATATTCCTTTTTTAAAGTACATGGTCCTGGAACCGTATTTAAAACCGATCCTTGAGGCACTCCGACCCAGATACAAAACGGCCATAGCGACAAATCGATCGGATACAATGGACCAAGTGCTCAGCGTGCATCATTTGGAAGGTTATTTTGATCTTGTGGTGAGCTCCATGGATGTTGATCGCCCCAAACCGTATCCCGATCCTTTGATCAAGATCCTTGAGTATTTTGAGATAAATGCAAATAGTGCCTTGTATGTCGGGGATTCGGAACTTGATCAGATGGCTGCAAAAGCGGCGGGGGTACCGTTTGTCGCGTATCAGAACAAGTCTCTTGACGCCGATTTTCATATCGGGAGCTTAAAAGAGATGGCGTCTATTCTGGATATCGAGATCCCATCACCAGTTTAATTGTCTTCGATGAAAATGAAAGTCTATGATCATAACGATACAATAAAGACCACCTGTTCCATCTTCACTAAAACCGTCTTGTTCGTTTTCGTTCTTTTATTAAGCCTGTGCTGGGATGGTTTGCAAAATTTGTCATATTCCAAAAAACCGTTTCAGACCATTTCCGCAGGGGCCACATTCCATATCGATTTTGACGATGGACTATGGGACGGCCCGATTCTTTTCCACAAGGGAAACGGAAAACCCGTTCATCTTATCCTGGTAAAAAAGGCGGTCCAGAAGCTATATCTGTATTGTTATGACGGACATTACCAGCTGATAAAAAGCTATAATTGCAGCACCGGGGAACGCCGGGGGAAAAAACAAAAAGAACATGATCAAAAGACGCCTGAAGGGATCTATTTCAACATCAAAGTATATCGCGATTCCAAGGTCACGCTATTCGGCGATCGCGCCTTTGGGTTAAATTATCCCGACATTTTTGACAACCTTGAAGGTAATTTCGGCAGCGGAATATTTATTCATGGATCCAATCAGACCATAAAACCTTTTTCAACCAACGGATGTGTGGTCTTGAATACGCGTGATCTCGCCGATTTGGATCAACTGGTGTCGTTGGAAAAAACACCGGTCATTATCGGGAATCATCTTCCTTATCGGTTTGAAGCGGCCGGAAAAAAGCCTGCCGAACTGATGATGCTGCTTAAGCAGGCCCTGCTTCCCGAGCGGTATCAGCCTTTGAATCGAAAGTTTAGGTCTATCACCGTGTTCGGATTTAAAAAGCGTATCGTGGCAGTGAGTGAAGTAAAGATCAAGGATGGAAAGGGAACACTCGGATTGTCCAGGATTTATTTGTACCGGCCCCACAAAAACCGTCTGGTATTGCTCAAGCGGGAATGGCGTGAGCAATGACAGATTTTTTGTCATAACGGGGTTGTGCATGACGGTTATTGGTTCCCGAATCCGTTGCTTTCGCCGCAATCCGGACAAAACCATGTTATCCCGTTGCACGACATTCCCCAAAAATTTTCCAGCATGCATTCCTGACAAATAGCGAAGCCGCAACGGCACGTCCAGCAAAACGGCGCATTTTTGCCGCAGCAATGGCAATCGACTTGCCGGGTTCTGCGGCGTCTTTTCCGATAAGATGTTTGTTTTAAAAAACCTGCCATTTTAAATCTTTATGTATTTATTCATGAAGCAAATTTCATCGGATGAATTTTCCGGCGGTCTTGCCGTCTTGTGGAATTAATGATAGAGACAAAAACATCATCGTATTTGCGACCAAAGATTAATATAGCGGCGTATCCGTGTCAACCGCTGCTATTCTTCACAGCATGCCGGACAAATGACATCGGGAAACGGAATCCGTATGAAAAACGAAAAAACTGTGTATCTCATCGACGGAAGTGCATATATTTATCGGGCCTACCATGCCATAAGGGGTCTGTCCAATTCCAAAGGACTCCCCACCAATGCCGCTTTCGGGTTCACCCGCATGCTAATTAAGCTCATCGAGGATCGGTCTCCGGAATATGTGGCCATGTTTTTTGATGCCAAGGGGCCGACATTCAGACATGAACTTTACCGGGATTACAAAGCCAACCGCCCTCCCATGCCGGAGGATCTGTCAATACAGATCCCTTACATAAAGGAAATAACCCATGGGTTCAATATACCGGTTATTGAAATGCAGGGCTTTGAAGCGGACGACCTCATCGGCACGTATGGATGCCGGGCAGAAAAGGCAGGGTTTTCGATTGTCATGGTTACCGGCGATAAAGATTTTATACAGCTGGTTACGGAACATGCGGTCATCTGGGATCCCATGAAAGAAAAAACCATCGATATTCAGTCTGTCAGAAAAGATTTCGGCCTTGAACCTTCTCAGATGATCGATGTGATGGCGCTTTCGGGAGATACATCGGACAATATCCCCGGCGTGCCCGGAATCGGTCCCAAAACAGCGCTGTCTTTAATTCGGACCTTCGGGTCCATTGACCGTCTCTATGAACAGGTTCATACAATTACACAGAAAAAGCAGCACCAAAACCTTGTTCAATACAAGGAACAGGCATTACTGAGTAAAAAACTGGTTCAGATCGATATCGATGCTCCCCTTTCATTTCATCCTGAAAAGTTTAGATTCAAAGGACCGAATAATGCCAAATTGTCACCACTTTTTAAAAACCTGGAATTCAGGCAACTTCAGGAAATTTTTCCCGAACCCATTGATCTTTCAAATAAAAACTATCAGTCGATTTTCGAGATATCGGCACTTTCCGATTTGATCGGGCGACTCGGCACGGCAAGAAAGTTTAGTGTCGATACCGAGACCACATCAAAAGATCCCATGAAGGCCAAGCTCGTAGGGTTGTCGTTTTCCATGATGCCCGGCGAAGCATTCTACATCCCGTGCGCCCATGATTATCCGGACGCCCCGCCGCAACTGGCGATAGAAAAGGTATTACATTTATTAAAACAGATACTTGAAAACCCGGATATCAAAAAAATCGGCCAAAACATAAAATACGATTGGATGGTCCTCAAGCGTCACGGGATAAACCTCTCCGGTGTTACCTTCGACACCATGCTGGCCTCTTACTTGATTAACCCGTCCAAACGCGCACACAATTTGAACCAGATTGCTATGGATTTTTTGGGCCACAAGACGACCACCTACAAGGAGATTGCAGGAAAAGGGAAAAAAAATGTCAGCTTTGCCGAAATTCCCCTGGAGAAGGCGGTTCCGTATTCCTGCGAAGATGCAGATATTACGCTGGCGGCCGCTGATGTCCTCATGCCGATGCTGGAAGAAACCGGTTTGATCAAATTGTTCAATACCGTTGAGTTGCCACTGGTGCCGGTTTTGATGAATATGGAAATGACCGGCATTTGCGTAGACAAAGAAAAGCTCAAGGATCTTTCCAAATCCTTCGAACACCAGCTCGAGCAGTTAGAAGGGATGATATATGCCGTTGCCGGGGAAGAATTTAATATTAAATCGTCCCAGCAGCTCGGAAACATACTGTTTGAAAAACTCAAGCTGCCGGTTCAAAAAAAGACCCGAAAAAAAACAGCGTATTCAACAGATGTCGACGTATTGACGGTTCTTGCAGAAAAACATGAACTCCCGGCGCTTGTTTTAAGACACAGAACCCTTGCCAAGCTGAAATCAACCTATACGGATGCCCTTCTCGATCTGATTCATTCGGAAACCGGAAGAATCCATACGTCCTATAATCAAACGGTTACGGCCACGGGAAGGCTGAGCAGTTCCGACCCGAATCTTCAGAACATTCCCATCAGGACGGACGAGGGCATCGAAATTCGTAAGACATTTGTTCCCAGAAAAGGATGGATCATGATATCCGCCGATTATTCTCAGATCGAGCTCCGCATACTGGCCCATTATGCCGATGATGATATATTGATCAAGGCATTCACGGATGACGAGGATATTCATGCGCGAACAGCCGCCGAAGTGTTTCAGGTTTTTCCCTCATTTGTGACGTCTGAGCTGAGACGACAGGCCAAGGTTATTAATTTCGGCATCATTTATGGAATGAGCCCCTATGGGCTTTCCAAAGAACTGGGGATCAGCCAGAAAATGGCCAAAACTTTCATAGACAACTATTTTTCCAGATACCAAGGCGTCAAAAGATTTATCGATCAGACCATCGACGATGCCAGAAAAAACAAAAAAACGAGCACGCTGCTGGGTCGCATCAGACTGTTGCCGGATATCAATAGTTCCAATAAAACGGTGAGGGAATTTGCGGAACGGACGGCCATCAATACGCCGATTCAAGGCACGGCCGCCGATCTCATTAAACTGGCCATGATCCGTGTGGACGAAGCCTTTCGGCAAGGGGGGCTGAACAGCGCAATGCTACTATCCGTCCATGACGAAATCGTTTTTGAGGCGCCTCCGGATGAACTTGCGACCGTTAAACGCCTTGTCAAAGAAATCATGGAGGGGATCTGGAATCTAAAGGTCCCTCTGAAAGTCAATGTGGCATCGGGTGAAAATTGGGCGGAGGCCCATTAACTCGTTATCCTACGGCCCATAAACATGGTAGAGATTGACGAAATTTTCTATTCCGATGGTTCGGAATCTTCTTTAACGCCTTTCACTGTTTGTTCGACTGTTTTGTAAACCGCCTTAAACAATTCATCAAAAGCAGCCGGTCCCACCCGTCCCGTTTCAATGAATTTCACGACGATTTCTTTGGTTGATCTTAAGATCAGCTCGTCGAGAGTGCCCATTTGAAATCCTTTTAGATTTATATGTAATGAATTTAAATCGTTATCAGAAGCAAACCTGTATGTCAAGATCCAAACGATATGCATTGTGACCGTCATAAAAAATTCATGCGCTTTGTTTGACAGAAACCGTTTTCTTCTCTATTATAACATTTCTCAAAAAACAAATGGAGCACGAAACATGGCGTCATCATCAGAAAAACAAATAAAGTATCCTATTGAAAGTCCGGATGTCGTTAAGACCGATATTCTTGTTCCGATGGAATATCAGTATCACGGACAAAGGGATATCGATATTGTCATTCGACAACCCGAATATACTTCCGTATGTCCGATGACGGGATTACCGGATATGGGATGCATTACCATTGCCTACCGGCCGCATCAGAAAATTATTGAATTGAAATCGTTAAAATATTATCTGTTGCAATATCGAAACGTAGGGATTTTCTACGAACACGCGGTGAACCGAATTCTTGAAGATCTGGTTTCTGTGCTGGCGCCTAAATATATGGAAGTTGCGGGAGACTTTACGGCAAGGGGCGGCATGACGACCAAGGTTAGCGCCGTGTTCGAAGGATAAGGTCATGTTCAATATTTTTAAATTGTTTAGCGTAAAAACCCGTCCGGCTGTCGGTTTTTTGTTTTTTCCGGCGGTAATCTTCATGATGACAATGATGACAGGGTGTTCGACCGTTCATTCAATTGAAAAATCGACCAAGCACATGGTGAGAGATTTCAAGTCGCCGGATAGTGATTTGAAAAAAACGATCGCCCTAATGCCCTTTGAAAACAAAACCACCTTTAAAGATGGGGGCATGGATGAAAAAATTATTCAAAATCTGACCCGGGCCATTACCTCCTCCTGCTCGAACATTCTTGTGGAAAAACCGGACGATTCGAACTATCCTGAAGAACTGACAGGGCTTCCCAGGCAGATGCCGGGAAAGATCGACAACTTTGATCTGGCCAAAATCGGAAGACGGTTCGGATTGAACGGGGTTGTCACCGGCTCGGTAGTCAATATCTCGCCGGATAATAAGAAGAAAGGAATTCTGTGGTTCAAAGATACCCATTACTACGTTCAGGTTCAGATTTCGGCTCAGTTGTATGATACGGAAACCGCCGCGAAACTGCTTGATGAGAGTTTTGTCCACGAAGTAGAAGTTGACGAAGCAGACTTGGAATCGATACAAACAGAATCCGGCATCCAAGCATCCATTATAGATGAGGCGTTGAAGGCCATCGTCGACAAAATGGGGGAAAAAATTTGCAGTGCTGTTGTCTTGCAGCCTTGGAAAGGATTCATCGCTTCCATCAATGCCCATCGGATTATGATAAATTCCGGAGAAAAAACGGGTCTTAAAATCGGAGATCTGTTTGATGTTTTTGACAGCAGCGGCATCTTCAAAGGGGCGGGAGGCCAACGATTCTTTATCCCGGGCGTTAAGGTAGGGGAAATCAAGATCACCACGGTCTATCCCGACAAGGCTGAAGCAATTCTACTCTCGGGTAAGGACATACAGGCGGGCTTTTCCATTCGGACAAAAGATTAAAAACTGCAGTCGAATTTGAGCAGCGGGTCGTCATATACCAGTTCACCATTTTTTATGACTTTTTCCACCGTATTTATCCCTACATGATATGGGATGACTTGATACGAGGGGTATTTGAGTATGACGACGTCCCCGTTCTTTCCGATATCCGGACTTCCGATCGTATCCGCACGCCGCAACGCTGCCGCACCGTTAATGGTAAGGGCGGTAACGGCCTCTTCGATACTGAGGTTCATATAAAGCGTTGCCAGCGCAAATATTAACGGGATCGATTCCGAATAGCAGCTTCCGGGATTGAAATCCGTCAAACCTTCCTTATTTGCCCTTCGGGTGGATTGAACCGTGTTCAGAATTCCGCCGCCCTTGTTTCAGAAAACAAGGTTCTTTCTCACCCGGCTTGTGTAGATTCCATCCCGACTTCCGCCAACAAAGAAGATCATGTTTCCATGGGAACGATTTCTGCGCGCAAATGTCGAGACATCATCAAAAATGCCGAAAACGTCGTTGCCATTGAACTCCTGTGCGGTGCGCAGGCACTGGACCTTTTCACCAATATGAAACCGGGTGAAGGATCCCTGGCGGCATACACCGCCATTAGAAATGCCGTCCCGCATTTGGAAAAAGATCGGATATAGCATGAAGATATTCAAATGATTAAAGAATTGACGAAAAACGGCGTAATTATCGATGCGGTGGAACAAAAGGTAGGGAGACTCAATTAATTCGGGACAAACCGGATTTAAAAGGAATTATCGTTTTTCGACATGGTCGTAAAGCAAGGGATGCGTACAGACTTCGAAGTATTTTTGATCGGTCTTTCGAATGATGGAAAAGTCGTTCGGGGAAACAACCGGTATTCGGGCCTCCCGTATGATTAATCTTTGATAATTGCCGGTTTTCGTCGGAAATTTGCCGGTATGAACTTTGATCTTTTCCGTTTGCAGCTTTGGGATATGGCAGGTGAATGACTGGAGGTCGATTTCCTGTGACAATTTCGTAAAGCCTTCTGCATTCAATTCAATACCGTTTACATTGTATCGCAAAAAGGGATCATCTTCCGGAGCTTCGTCATTATTTTTCGATGCGGTTCGAAATACGTAAAGATTGAACGGATATTTGGGGTTATGGCTTTCCCGGCACAATGGTTTCGCACATCTCGCCATTCGATCCGCGGCGTTGATTGCCGGTGAGATCATGATACGATGACTTTCATCAAAGAGAAATGTCGGCGCACTGTTCGTATAGCTTATCCCGATGCCCAGTTCGAGCACCGGCAGCTGATGTTTTTCGCTTTTTGAATTATATTTTTGTACGATTTGAAGGATACTGCCTGCAAGGCCGCAGGCCCGTGCCACGCAATACCCTCCTTGTTGAGCATCTTCACGCTCGGAGATGGCCAGAATAACCGCATCTCCTTCAAGAAATACTTTTTCGGCAGAATAATCAAACAGGATGCTGGTGATGGGGGCAAAAAAATTCAGATTAAAAAAAGATGCCGGGTTTAATCCTTTCTCCTTCATTTTCAGGGTAATCCGTGTGGAATCGCGAACATCCGCCTTGACGACCACATGGTTGATAATCGGTTTATCCTCGGGCGGCTGTTCGTCGTTGAGCAAAAATTCGTAAAGGATATGATTCTCACGGGACAGAGCGATGGTCTTTTTTTCCGTTACAAGATTGATGCTGTCCATTGCTTCTTTGAGGATCAAAAAATTTTGGAGATCTCTGTGATACCGGGCAAAGTCGTTTAAGAACTGTATCAAATATTTTTTCTTCTCTAAAACCGTAATATTTTTAATATCCGCGATCTTTTTTTTCAAAGGTGCAAGGGAGAATGATTTGCCGTAAAATCCTTTTACACGAGCAAGCTGTCTTGCAATATCTTTTCTTTTTTTGGGTTGAATAAGATACTGTAAGACCTGATGGGGTACCAGCGGCGGGCAATATTCAAGATAGATCGATTTCATTTGATAAAAAGCGGTGATTCGTTGGGTAAGGCCGATTTTTTTGAATTTTTTATAAAAAAAATGCAATCGTTTTTCTTGGTTTTTCGCCAGATTCTTAAGATTTTCAAGTTCTTTCCGGTCTGCTTTTTGTTTTTTAAGAACCTTATACCGGCTTCTGGAATTAAAGCAGTTAAACATTAAGTCCATGTTATCCACATGTCTAAGCCACATGTCGATTTCATCATAATGGGTATCTTTAACGTTTTTTGCAGATGATCCAAGGATCGGGCGGGCGATTTTTGTTTTATCGACAGATCCGTTTGCTGCGGATGGACCGGTTAGAAAAATTTTTAGCAGGATTTTTCTTAAAAGTTTTCTAAGCAAGGACAGCAAATTCTCATAGCTGTCCGGATCTTCAAAACGATGGCCGATTAGAACATATTTTTCCATCATAAACAGATCCTCGAAAGGATTCTCTGCATGGATAAAGGGATTGGAAAAGAAATCGTCGGGCAAAACCGTTTCAGACCCCAATATCGACTCCCGCATTTCTGTACTGCTTTCCTGTTGAACCTCTATCAGATACCTAAAAAGATCCGATGCAACATTAAGCAGGATGGATTTTTTATTTTCCTGGACCCGGGACAGCTTTTCTTTTATTCTAATATATCCGCTCAGTCCTTCGCTGGACGAGATTTCGTGCTTTCTGGCGATATCGTTAAGATCTTCCGATAACCTGTTGAACTGGAACGGAATTTGCTTTGTCAATTTTTTGATAATAGCGATTTGAGCCAGCAGATCGATTTGAATTTCTGAAGCAGACTTTGCTTGATTGACCGCAGCGCGCAGGACATCACTGCAATGATGCTTAAACGCGTCTCTTTCGGAAACCAGACTCGATGCGCCATCCAAGTCTAAAAGATTTTTCATTTTGGCGTGTTTTAGAAAAAGCTGCCGAACCAAGTTGGCTGAGGAAAGACAAAACGCCGGGCTCAGATACACATCGAAATGGATGTTGTCCACGCCCGGAGACAATTTGTCCATTGGGAGCTGCACCGAATAGGTTTTAAGGGGAAGCTTCATTGAATTTGAAAAAAAAGTAAACATATGCCCTACACACAGGCACTGTGTTATGAATGTTAGCTCATGTAACGACAACACGCTTTCATGGCACTTTTGTGTGTTTCAACCCCGATAATCAGACTATCGAATTTGTTGATGCAAGTCAAACACCTCTTTAACCTATCGGCATTTGATATTTTTGTCTTAAGCGGTATTCGGCCGTTAAATGGTGAATGGGAGATGATGTTTTACATAAAACAGGGATTATGGTAATTTTAAAGAAAGAACTTTTATGGCAATTAAAATGAGCCTTAAAAAAGGAGGTCCTGAAATGGCAATAAACATAACATGGTATGGGCATGCATGTTTTTTGATCGAATCCAAAGGCGCAAAATTGTTGATTGATCCCTTCATTACCGGGAATCCTTTGGCGCCGGTTTCGGCAGATGCGATCGAAACGGATTACATCCTTGTTTCACACGGCCACGGCGATCATTTAGGGGATACCATAGACATCGCCAAGAGAACCAATGCGACCGTCATTTCAAACTATGAGATTCAGAACTGGTTCGTTAAGCAGGGATTGGAAAACGTTCATCCGCAACACATCGGCGGTGGTTTCAATTATCCCTGGGGCCGTGTAAAATTGACCATTGCCCAGCATGGATCAGCGCTTCCGGACGGCACTTACGGCGGCAATCCCTGTGGATTTTTGTTGTACATAGAAGGGAAGAAGATTTACCATGCCTGCGATACAGGCCTTTTCTTCGATATGAAACTGATCGGTGAAGAGGGGATCGATCTGGCGATTCTGCCCATCGGAGACAACTTTACCATGGGTCCGGATGATGCCTTGCGCGCCGTAAAACTGATTGAACCGGGGTATGTGATTCCGATTCACTATAATACGTTTGATGTCATCAAACAGGATCCCAACGCATGGGCGGATAAAGTGAAAGAAGAAACCTCGGCCAAAGTGGCGCTAATGAAACCCGGAGACGTTTTTAAACTATAGCCTTAATCTTATATTCCAAGAGAATTCGAAATCTTATGTCCCAAAGAGATTATTACCAGATATTGGGGATCGAAAAGGATGCCGGGCAGAAACAGGTCAAAGAGGCCTACCGGCATTTGGCCTTTAAATATCATCCGGACAGAAATCAAGGCAATCCAAAAGCTTCCGAAGAGATGAAGACTGTCAATGAAGCCTACGCCGTGCTTTCGGATCCGGCGAAAAGGCGCGAATACGATGCCTTACGGCAACGGTTCGGATCATCCGCCCACACCCGGTTCAAAAGCAGCTATTCCGAACAGGATATTTTTAGCGGTTCGGATATCAACCATGTTTTTGAAGAAATGGCAAAGGCATTCGGATTTCGAGGCTTCGATGACGTCTTCAGGGAATTTTACGGAAGCAATTACCGATCCTTTCAGTTCAAACGCCCCGGTTTTTTTGCCGGGGGATTTATTTTTGGCGGCCCGTATCAAGGTGGCGAACGCGGTCAATCGACAATTCCGCCGCCGGGTACCCTGGGAAAGCTCTCCAGATTTATTTTAAAAAAAATCAGCGGCATTGAGATCGCCCAAAACGGCAAAGATCTTGAGGACGTGATTCATTTGACCGGTGAACAGGCACGGCAGGGAGGACCTTACGCTTATTTTTTGCGAAAAAAATCCAAAAAACTGCTGGTTAGGATTCCGCCGGGCGTCTCGGAGGGACAGCGAATACGGCTTGCGGGAATGGGAGAAGATGGAAAAGGCGGAGGAGCGCCGGGAGATCTTTACTTAAAAGTTCACATCAAAAGACCGCTCATTCACAAAATCAAAAAGTCCATTGCCGATCTTCGCAAGCGGTGACATGAACGTACGTGTACAGGGGGTGCGCTTTTTCGTGAAACGATATTGGCGGAGTGGCTTCGTCATTTCAATAGCTTAGCGGTGGGGGAGACCGCGGCTCCCGCAGGTTTTTTTGCGGGAGAACGCGGAGGGGGCAGGAATGCCCCCGCTGCTAAGTTGTTGAAATGACCAGACACGCAGACGTCGGAGTGAAACGGGGAAGCGTACCCCCTGTACACGTACACGCAATGTATTCAAACCGGGCTTAACCTTCCCCTTTCAAACCGATCTTATCGGCCACTTCCCGCATGCCCATAATCGTATCCGTAATCAATTCCGTCAGCTCGACGCCCAGCATTTTTGCGCCCTTTTCAATAATGGATCGATCGACGCCAGCAGCGAACCGTTTATCCTTCCACTTCTTTTTAACAGATTTGGCTTTCAGGTCCATCAGGCTTTTTGAAGGGCGAACAAGCGCTGTCGTCACCACAAGGCCGGTAAGCTCATCAATGGCATAAAGCACCTTTTCGAGTTCTGTTTTCGGCTCAACATCCGAGCAAATTCCCCAACCATGACTGACCACCGCACGGATATACTCTTGCGGCCAGTTATTTTGTTTTAAAATTTCTTCGGTTTTTCGACAGTGTTCTTCCGGGAACTGTTCGTAGTCAAGGTCATGGATCAGACCGATAATGCCCCATTTTTCTTCATCTTCTTGTCTTTTTCGGGCGAAATACCGCATCACGCCTTCTACAGCCAGCGCATGTTTGATAAGGCTCTCATTTTTGTTGTACTGATTTAGAAGCGCGAAAGCCTGATCACGGGTTGGAACGGTTGTAGTCATGTTTTATCTCCTGAATGTGAGCCCCTTGAAAAACGCCCCCTTTTGCTCAATTTCTGCGTTATGTTCATATTTCAATCCTCGAAATACTCAATGTATTCCTGTGGTTAAAATTTTCACCTTCCTTGAACTTGAACAAAAATGAACATTTTTCAAAGGTCTCAGTGTTTAGGTTTCAGACCGAGTTGGTTGAAACTATATTCATAATTTTATTTCATTGTAAAGATCAACACGTACAAATTCCTTGACAAGATTTTTCATATCCTTTAGGAAATCGTTATCAGGTGCCGACAAAAGGCTTAATAGGGAATCCCGTGAAAATCGGGAGCGGTCCCGCCGCTGTAATCCCGACCTTACTAGAAGCTATCTCAAAATTAGGATTTTCGGTCGAGATCTCCCGCCCAAGATCGGCGGGACAAGAACGCGAGACCGAGGATCAACCCGCAGGCATACTCCAGTATGTCGAGGACTTGATACGAGGGCTCAACGCCGATATCGGGCGAAAAAACTTTTTTGAGATGACTTCTATAATGAAGGAACCTTTTTAGCAACCATATGCCACTGTTCCGGCGATCCGGAATGGGAAGGCCGCTAAAAAGGCGGGAGAGTCAGAAGACCTGCCTGTAAAATTAGCCATGCCCTTGCGAAGTGACGGGGGTGTTGCGGATTCAGTAAAAAAAGGGTTAAGTAAACTGGGTGCAGCCCTTCAATCTTATTTTAAAGATTGAGGGGCTTTTTTTTTGAACCTTTCGAGCATCCTCGGCGGGACTGAATAAAAGATGAAAGGAGGTGAGATTTATGAAAACAGGACTCATTGTTTATGTTGTCGGAACAGAGCCTGCCGACTGGGATGCCGCGTTTGAAATGAAAACCATCCGGCAAATCAGTCGAGTAGACTCGGTAGAGATCATCACCGCCCAATGGGGCCATTTTGATGTTTTGGATGCCTGGTGGTCCCTTTTGACCAGAGGAATGAAGCAAGTGATATGTATGATCGGTGAATTTACCCCGAACGGGCACCTGACCCTTCAGGGCCGAAAGCTTTGTCTGTGCGAATAGCCAAAGGGACGGTTGTTCTTCCTTGGAAATATTATTAATGTACAGCCAAAGGTACCTCTAACGACATTATATTTGAATGATGGATCGGAAATGACCCCGATTGGGGATTCACGCTCTAATTGGGGTCATTCAATCAATATTATAAAGCTCGGGCCTTCTGTTGGGTAAAAAATATCGCATTCGGTGGTCTCTGACATGCTTTAGTTCTTCGGATTTCAGGTCCGCCACCGTCAGACTTTCCGTGTTCCCGAGATTTTTTTTAATAACGTTTCCCCATGGTCCGATGATCACCGAGATGCCCGGAAAACAGAGACCTTTTTCATTGTCTCCGGTCTGATTGCAGGCAACGACGAACAGGCCGTTATCAAATGCCCTCGCCGCCAGATGGCGCATCCATGAACTTAATTTTTCTTGAGGTGTCCCCCTCGGGGATGCATGGGGAATGAAAATGATGTCGGCGCCTTTTACGGCCATATACGTCGCGAGTTCAGGGAAATGGGAATCATAGCAGAGCTGTATGCCGAATTTGATCCCGCCTGCATCAAACAAGGGGATTGCGTTGCCGGGTGTAAAAATGCCCTGCTCAGGAGGCGCTATGTGCAGCTTCCGATAGACACCCACGAATCCGTCGGGCTTGATGACCAGGTGACTGGCATACGTACGATTTGTATCATCCTTTTCCACCATTCCCGCCAGAATGACAATGTCTTGGGATTTGGATAAGACGGAAAGCCGCCGGGTTACGGGGCCGGAAACAGATTGCGCTGATTCTTTAATCTCTTCGAGATGACTGTATCCCGTGATATTCAATTCAGGGAAGCATACGATGGCGGCACCCTCATTTTTTGACGCCGTTATCCAGTGGTCCATGGCGTCTATATTCCGACGCACTTCTCCGACAACTGAATGAAAAGTCACGGTTGCGATACGGATATCTTCCATTTGAAATTCCAAATATCAAATTCCAAGTTGGATTAAATATCGAAATGGGCCTTGATTTTATACATTTTTGTTGCAGGCAGATTTAAAATATCTGTTACGCCGGTTTCCCGGGAGATCTTTTCAAGGTTATCAACGATTTCGCTCATGGATTGAGCGATAAAGGTGAACCAGATGTTATACGGATTATCCCGGAGGTAGTTGTGGGTTACCCCGGGATATCGGTTTACGGCATCGACAAAACCATCAATTTTATCTTTCGAGACCTTTGCCGCACAGAGGGTACTTACAAATCCCAATTTTTCAGGTGCAAAATTCCCTCCGATTCGACGGATAATTCCTTTTTTCTTAAGTCGTTTAATCCTGTTGATCACGTTTTCTTCGGACAGGTCGAGATTTTGGGCAATTGAAAGATAGGGACGCCGGGTTACGGGAAAATCGGATTGGATCCGGTTAAGTATCGCCCGATCGATGTCATCGAATGGATCATCCGTTGGCGGCACGGGTTACTCCTTAAATATTTTCTTTGATGAAGCTCACGTGGACCTTTCTGGTTCGAGGGCCGTCGAACTCGCAGAAAAATATACCCTGCCATGTACCCAGTACCAGACGATCATTCTCCACGGCGATGAGCTCCGAAGGTCCGACAAGCGTGGATTTTACATGGGCCGGAGAGTTTCCCTCCATATGACGATATCCGGCCTTCCACGGGACAATGGTATTGATGACCATCAGAATATCATCTTTGACGCTCGGATCGGCACTTTCATTGATGGTTATGGCAGCGGTTGTATGGGGAACATATAGCATGCAGAGCCCCCGGCCGATCCGGGAGTCGGCAACCAAGTCCTGTATGGTGGAAGTGATATCGATGAGCTCTGTACGGCTTTTCGACTTAACGGTACAAATCATGTCATCTCTCCATTACAAAAAAAAAGCCCTGCCAAAATGCAGAGCCTTTTTTCTCAAAATTAGGTGAAACCGATGTATCGTTTGAATTAGACACATCCTGTGGGTTTCGGAAGACCGGCCATCTTACATGCTCCCTTGCCGGGTCCTGACGGGAACAGTTCGTAGATATGTTTCAGCTTAAAACCGGTGACTTTTGAAAGGATACGAACCATGGGAGCAATCCCATTTTTTTCATAGTATTCCTGAAGAACCGTAATCACTTTTTTATGCTCGTCATTTAATTCTTCGATGCCTTCTTGGTGTTTTACCCATTGTACCCATTCTTCAGACCAGTTTTCGTAGCTGTCGATAAAGCCGTCTTCATCTACGGTAAATGTCTTTCCCATGTACTCGACTGTTGGCATTCAAAACCTCCTTTTTACTGTAATTATTTTTATGGCGTTCTGCCTATACTTTTTAATAATAGACTTAAAACAATTATCCGATTGATTTGTCAATGTCAATATGAAAAATAGAAATACTTTTTATTTGATTCAGATAATTTCACAGGGGTTTATTTGATTGCATATCAGGATCGATTTTCCTTGAGAAACGGTTGAAAATCCTATAGATTGCAACTGCTTTAAAGGGTTGAAAAGGGCATATTCGATGGAATCCGAAACGATTCGGCCAAGAGTCATTGTCATATGCGGACCCACGGCTTTGGGAAAAACATCTGCGGCCATGCGGTTGGCGGAAATCTTCGACGGCGAGATTGTTGGCGCCGATTCAATGCAAATATACAGGCACATGGATATCGGCACCGCCAAACCGACCGCAAAGGAAAAAGCGCAGGTCAAACACCATATGATTGATATTATCGATCCGGATGAACGGTTCGATGCCAGGCAGTATGCAGTCATGGCCCGTGAAAGGGTTGAAACGCTGTATCACCGAAATAAGATCCCTTTTGTGGTCGGTGGAACCGGGTTCTATATCAAGGCGCTCTTAAATGGTTTATTTGAAACAGAAGCCGAGGGAGAAAATATTCGGAACGGTTTAAAAAAAGAAGCCGACATCCATGGCGCTGCCTTCTTGTACGATCGATTGTGCCGCCAGGACCCCGAGGCTTCGAAAAAGATACATCCCAACGATGCCTACAGAATTATAAGAGCCCTGGAAGTGCTCGCGATGACCGGAAAAGCGATTTCGGGCCTACACAAGGCCCATGGTTTTAACGACCATCCGTTTGTTGTTTTGAAAATCGGCCTTCATATCCCCCGGGAAATACTGTATGATCGCATTAACAAAAGAGTGGATGTCATGATCGACCACGGCCTTTTGGATGAAGTCAAAGGGCTTTTGGCCATGGGATGTTCACCGGATTCGAAATCCATGCAATCCATCGGATACCGCCATATGGTCGATTTTATATATGGCGATTGTTCATGGGAAGAAACGGTCAGGACGTTCAAACGGGATACCAGAAGATATGCCAAACGTCAAATGACATGGTTTAGAGCAGACCCGGAAATCATATGGAAGGCACCGGATGCCATGGAGGATATCAAGATTCTGATACAAAAGTTCCTGACGCAAAAATGAAGTGGAAATTAAAAATGAAAACCTGGTCCTGTGGACCGGAATGTTTACCGACGATTATATTACAGAATATACGAGACATTCAAATATCATGAAAATAGCCATTGCACAGATCAATCCCGTTATCGGAGACTTTAAACACAACTTTGGCAAGATCACGCAGGCCGCCGATCGTGCCATTGAAAACCAATGCGATCTTGTGGTCTTTTCCGAGCTCGTGATTCCGGGATACCCCCCCCGGGATCTTCTTGAAAGAAAAGATTTTATCGATGCGAATCTGAATTGTCTTGAACGGCTGATTGCCGCCATCCGCGGTATTGGTGTGATCTGCGGATTTGTGGAAAAAAATACTTCCGACAAAGGGAAACCGCTTTATAACGCCGCCGTCATTTTTGAAGACGGAGAGATCCTTCACAAGGTTCACAAAAGGCTGCTGCCAACCTATGATATATTTGATGAACGGCGGTACTTTGAACCCGGCCGGGAAAGTTTGCCGTTTTCATACAAAGGACATGAAATAGGTCTTACGATTTGTGAAGATGCATGGAATGACGAAGATATTTTTGAAAATAGAAGTTATGACCAAGATCCCGTCGCCGAAAACGTCAGCGCCGGCGCGGATCTGGTGATCAACATATCCGCATCTCCTTATTATTTGGGACATGATAAATTCAGAAAGCATATGTTTTCGTTTATGGCCCGAAAGTACCGGCTTCCGATGATGTATGCCAACCAGGTCGGCGGAAACGACAGCGTTATTTTTGACGGGTCAAGTTCGGTTTTCGACCAAAACGGCGAAATGATTGCCGGCGCTTCGGACTTCGCGGAAGACTTTTTGATCTTTGATTCCAAGACATTAATAATATGCGATCGCGGCATTCACACCATCTCGATGTCGGATACGGAATCCATTTTCAAAGCGTTGGTCATGGGAACCCATAACTACGTGACGAAGTGCGGGTTTTCCAAGGCGGTTATCGGTTTGAGCGGCGGCATCGATTCGGCCCTGACGGCGTGCATTGCGGTGACGGCTTTGGGGCATGAAAATGTGTCGGTGGCGTTTATGCCGTCTCAATATACCTCAAAAGACAATTTTGAAGACACCCAAAAACTGGCTCAGAACCTGAGGGTAGTCTTGACGCGGATTCCCATAAATAGCATATTTAAAGAATTTTTGGATGTATTGTCCCCGGCTTTCAAAGAAAGTGAACCGGATATTACGGAACAAAACATACAAGCCAGAATCAGAGGTACCATTATTATGGCACTGTCCAACAAACACGGCGCCCTCGTGCTCTCCACCGGCAACAAATCCGAAATTGCCGTCGGGTATTGCACGCTTTATGGGGATATGACCGGAGGACTTGCCGTCATATCAGACATTCCGAAAACCATGGTTTATGAACTTGCGCGTTATATCAATCGCGAAAAGGAGATCATTCCCCATCGCATCATTTCCAAAGCGCCCTCTGCCGAGCTCAAACCGGATCAGTTGGACCAGGACGATCTGCCGCCCTATGATATTCTGGACGCCATTTTAAAAGGGTATATCGAAGAGATGAAAGGTATTCAGGAGTTGGCACGAATGGGATTTGATAAAGGGGTTGTCGAAGACGTTGTCTCAAGGGTCGACAGGAATGAATATAAGCGGCATCAGGCGGCGCCGGGCCTCAAGGTCACGTCAAAGGCGTTCGGCTATGGCAGAAGGTATCCTCTGGCGCAGCGATACACGGGAGAATTCCTTTAAATCCTGACGCTGTTTTAACCGCCAACATATTTTCCTTGCCACGTATCCCTGTTTTCAAGTGTTTTCCGGATGAGAGCGATGGTTTCCGTTTTTTTTAAGGACCATGCCGGCGCGACCAACTCTTTTGGATGCGGATCGCCGGTCAGTCGCTGAATCACTGTTTGTTTTGGAATGCGTTCCAAGAAATCACAGACGATATCGATGTATTCCTGCTGCTCCAGGCACTTGTAATTATTCTCATGATACAGTTTTTCAAGAATTGTTCCTTTCACAACATACAAAAGATGAAGCTTGATTCCGTCTATCCCCATATCGGCGACAATCCGTGCGGTTTGGAGCATATGCTCCTTTTTTTCGTTGGGAAGACCGAGGATTACATGGGCGCAGATGTTGATCCCACGGTTTTTTGTCGCCTCTACAGCGGTTTTAAAACAGTTGAAATCATGCCCGCGGTTGATCAGTGCAAGGGTTGAATCGTGGGCCGATTGGAGTCCGTATTCTATCCAGATCAGATAATTCTTTGTGTATCCCTGTAAAAGTTCCAGGATCGGTTCGCTGATGCAATCCGGCCTGGTGCCGACGGAAAGCCCGACCATATCTTCGCCATCAAGGGCCTGTTCATAGAGGTGCTTTAATGTGTCAATCGGGCCGTAGGTGTTCGTAAAAGACTGAAAGTATGCGATAAATTTTTTTGCCTTATAGCGCTTTGAAAGCATGGGTTTCGCTGCTGCAATCTGGTCGGATACCGTCAGTCCCTTTAGATGGGCACCGGTGCCGGAGCCCCTGTCATTGCAATAAATGCAGCCGCCCAGGGATATGGTGCCGTCCCTGTTTGGACAAGAAAGTCCGGCATCGATAGTGATTTTATGAACCCTGCACCCGAAGATGCTGTTCAGATAGCTGTTAAAATCATTGTATCGTTGTCGCATTTTATTCGGTTTGGATCGCCGTTGTTTTTGCCGAATTAATGATTAATTTTATTTGTTAATATATACATTTTCACATAAAAATTGTAAAATAGTTTCATAATGGCGTTTCACGGAAAAAAGTATGATATTATTGTTGTCGGCGCCGGCCATGCGGGATGTGAGGCGGCGCTGGCTGCCGCCAGAATGGGTTGCTGTGTGCTTCTTTTGGCCATTGATTTGGACAAAGTCGCATCCATGCCCTGCAGCCCGTCCATCGGCGGCATGGCAAAAGGGCAACTGGTTAAAGAAATCGATGCCTTGGGCGGCGAAATGGCGAAGATTACCGATAAATCCGCCATACAATACCGAACCCTTAACACGAAAAAAGGCCCTGCCGTTCATTCTTCCCGCACCCAAAACGATAAAATACGGTATCATATGGCCATGAAATCGGTCATTGAAAAACAGCCGAACCTTGATCCGAAGCAGGCCATGGTGGAACGACTTGTGGTGGAAGACGGCCGGGTCGCCGGGGTGGAGGATCGAACGGGGTTTGGCTATCAGGCCGATGCGGTTGTTTTGGCTACGGGAACTTTTTTAAGGGGACTGGTGCATATCGGATTTTGCTCATTTAAAGCCGGGAGGGCCGGCGAGTTCGCTTCTTACGGATTGCCGGCACATATGAAATCCCTTGGATTTGAACTCGGAAGAATGAAGACCGGTACGCCGCCGAGGCTCAAAAAATCGAGTATCGATTTCAGCGCTTTTACGGCCCATGGCGCAGAACAAGAGCCTGTACCGTTTTCGTATTTTACGGATAAGATTACGCTGCCTCAAGTTCCGAGTTTTATCGGTCATACCAACCAGAAAAGCCACTTGATTGTCCGGAAAAATTTAAAACGTTCCGCCCTGTACGGCGGCATTATCAAAGGGATTTCCGCCCGATACTGCCCTTCGTTCGAAGACAAGATCGTCCGTTTCCCGGACAAAGCCAAACACCAGATCATCCTGGAACCCGAGGGCCTCGATACCGATGAGATTTATGCCAGCGGACTTGGAAACAGCCTGCCCATGGAAATCCAGATCCAGTTTGTCCGGTCCGTTAGCGGATTGGAATCCGCCGAAATCATGCGGCCTGCCTATGCCATAGAATACGATTATGTGAACCCTGTTCAGCTCAAGCCCACTCTGGAAACCAAGTTGATATCGGGCCTGTTCCTTGCCGGACAGATCAACGGGACGTCGGGGTATGAAGAGGCCGCTGCACAGGGCATTTGGTCCGGGATTAACGCGGCCTGCAAAATCCAGAAAAGACCCCCATTTATACTCGATCGATCCCAGGCATATATGGCGGTAATGGTCGATGATCTGGTGACACGGGGCACACGGGAACCTTACCGGATGTTTACCTCGAGAGCGGAATATCGATTGCTGCTTCGGGAGGATAACGCTGATTTGAGATTGATGGATATCGGGCACGAATACGGGCTGATCGATGATGAAACCCTGAAGGACGTGCAGGAGCGGAAAAAGCAGATCTTAAATGAAATAAAGAGAATCAAATCCACCATTATTAAACCCGGAAAAGAAACGAACGATTATCTCATCCGGAACAACACAGCGCCGCTTAACAGCGGTACGTATCTCGATCAGCTTCTTAAGCGAGCCGAACTCGACTACCATATGGTTGATGCTTTGGCGAAAAGCCCTGACGGCATCAGCAGCAAGGTGGCCCGGCAGGTGGAAACAGAAATTAAATATGAGGGATATATCCATCGCCAGATCAAAGAAGTCGAAAAGTTTAAAAACATGGAACAAATGAGAATACCCGATAATTTCGATTACAACAAAGTGCATGGCCTGTCCAATGAACTCAAAGAAAAGCTTTCCGCCGTCATGCCGTCTTCTATCGGACAAGCCTCCCGCATTGACGGTATTACACCGGCCGGGCTTTCCGTGATCATGGTCGCCATTAAAGCCGCCGAAAGAAAAACATCCGGGATTCGACAGCGACCTTCGAATGTCTCTTGACACATTGACACATTTAACTTATTTTGATCGTTAATAAAAATGATCATCACTATTGATGTTTAAAACAATAAGGCTTTGAGAGGATGGCAGAAACAGACTATTATAAAATACTCGGTGTCAATAAGACCGCTTCGGCAGCTGATATTAAAAAAGCGTATCGAAAGCTGGCCATGAAATATCATCCGGACCATACCAAAGGGGATAAAAGCGCCGAGGAAAAATTTAAAAAAATCAGCGAAGCCTATGCGGTATTGAGCGATAAAGAAAAGCGAAAACAATACGATACCTTCGGATCTGCCGGATTCCAGCAACGGTATTCCCAGGAAGATATTTTCAGGGGGTCCGATTTCGAGAGCATCCTGAACGAATTGTTTGGCGGGTCCGGGAGCAGAATGGGGTTTTCTTTCGGCGGTGGAAGTCCTTTCGGCAGGTATCAAAGACAGCGGCAGTCCCCCCAACCTAAAGGTGCCGATCTTGAATATGAGCTTCCTTTGACCCTGCAGGAAGTGGCCACAGGAACCCAAAAGGCCGTTTCTTTTCAACACAAGGGCCGAAGTGAAAGACTTACGGTCAAAATCCCGAAAGGGATGATTTCCGGAAAAAAGCTTCGAATTGCCGGGAAGGGAGAACCCAGTCCCTACGGCGGTCCGGCAGGAGATCTTTATATAAAATCCAAAGTGCTTGCCGGCCCGGTTTATGAGATCGACGGCTATGACCTTTATATCAATCGGGACATAAAACTGACAGAGGCGATTTTGGGTGCGAACATTTCCGTCCCGACATTGAGCGGAAACGAGTTAAAGCTGAAGATACCTCCGGGCACCAAACATAAAACAAAAATGCGGCTATCCGGACACGGACTTCCCCATATGCACGGCAAAGGGCAGGGAGATCTTTATGTCCGTATTCAAGTGAATATACCCGGACAACTGAACAAAAAACAAAAGAATTTGGTCGAACAGTTGGCAGAGAGCGGCTTGTAAAATAGGGCTTTTGTTGATAAACTATAATTTCTTAACAGACCGATAACATTCCTCAAAGGGGGTATTGACAAGCGTTTTGGATCAATGTACGTTTATTCCCAAAAAATAAAAGGAAAACGGAATCTTCGGTACACATCGATCGGCCCTGCCCGCTACCGCGGCAGGCCGTGTGAGGTCCCCTTTATGCCTGAACTCATACCCGTCCTCACTAAAAACGATATTGACAGCCTGGTCTCCCGGACGGCGCAACGAATATCCTCCGATTATCGACACCATGACCTCATACTTATCGGGGTTTTAAAAGGTGCATTTGTCTTTTTATCCGATCTTGTCCGATGTATGGATGTTCCGGCTCAGATTGATTTTATACGCGCTTTCAGTTATGGTTCCGGTGATTCTTCTTCCGAGGACATCCGCTTAACCAAAGGTATAGAACTCGGCATAAAAAATAAAGACGTGCTCATTGTGGAAGATATTGTGGATACGGGCTTGACTTTGAAATATCTTATCGATTATTTGAGATCATATCACCCAAAGTCGCTCAAGATATGCGCTTTCATTGATAAACACGAGCGCCGAAAGACGGATGTTACCGTCGATTACTGTTGCTATGAGGCGGCCGAAGGGTTCCTTGTGGGATATGGGCTTGACTATGGCGAAGACTATCGGTATTTATCGGGAATTTATCGTCTTAAACAATGAGACCTTTGAAAAATGCTTTGAAAAGGTCTCACTATAACCATTGGGGTTAATTATGATTATTACCTGTAAGGAATGCAACGCACGTTTTAATTTGGATGAAAACCTCTTAAAACCGACCGGTTCAAAAGTTCGATGCTCAAAATGCAATGAGGTTTTCACGGCATATCCGCCCGAAATTCCGGAAGAAATCGAAGCACCGATTGACACCGCACCGGAAATTGAAGAACAGCTTGATGTGACGGCGGATGAAGACGAGCTCGATTTTTCAGACATGGAAAAGTTGCTGGACGAGGAAAAAGCACCGAAGGACGAGGGTGAATCCGATAAAGGGGCTGAAGATCTTGAGCTGGATCTCGATCTGGATATGTCCACAGAGGTTGAGACGGTGAAAGAAGGACTTGAAGCAGAATTCGAGCCCGAAAAGGCTGCCGAAATTTTCCCCCCGAAGGATGATATTGATGAGCTCGATGAACTCGATTTGTCCGATCTTGAAGAGATCCTGGATTTGGAAGAATCAACGGACGAAGATGAGTCTGCCCCGGAGGATATGGAGCTCGAGTTGGATATGGATACAGAGCCCGAACTTGAAGAGGCACCGGCGGGTGAGGAAGACGAAGATCTTGAAACGGTTGATCTGTCGGAAATAGAAAAGATGCTCGAAATGGAAGAAACAGAGGATCAAGCGGAACCTGAAGAAAAGGATCTGGAGTTTGAACGGGAGATGGAAGAAGCGCCTGATGGGCCGCCCTCGCCCGATGAAGATTCTTCAGCCGTTGAAGTTTATGAGCTTGACGAGGCCGAAGAGGCGCCTGAAGCTGTAGCGGCCGGCGAAGACGAAAGAGCAAAGCCGGAATTTGAATTTGAAGGGGAAGCTGAGGAGGAACTGGTTGAAGATGAAATTGCCGATGTGCCACCTGAAGTGGCTGAAGCGGCCACTGCGCCAAAAAGACGCGTCAGCAAGCCGTTGGTCGTCCTGCTGATTTTAGTATTGCTGGCGGGGGGCTCTTACGGCACTTATGTTTTGCTTGATTATTTGAATATTCAAATTCCCTATGTCAGCGATTATTTTAAGCCCAAAGTCTCTGATCTGAAGGGGAATCTTAAAATAGACACTTTGGATATCAACAGCAAGTTTATTCTCAATGTCAAAGCGGGCAAACTGTTTGTGATCACCGGCCGGGTTAAAAATGGATATTCGGATAACCGCAGTTTCATCAGCGTCACGGGAAAATTATTTACAAAAGGTAAAAAAATTGTGAAAACACAGACGGTTTTTTGCGGAAATGTGTTGTCTGATATCGAGCTTTCCAATATGGATTTTGACGCAATACAGAAACGACTTTCAAATCGTTTCGGCGATAACAAATCCAATTTTCAGGTACAACCCGGAAAAGAGCTTCCGTTTATGATTGTATTTTCGAATCTTCCCGATAACCTGGAGGAATTTGCCATAGAGGCGGCCGGATCGACGCCTGCCACGCCATCAGGATAGCGAATGCAAACGCTTAGTTTTTGACTTGACTTGGCGAATCCGAGCTGTTAAAAATGCCGATTTTCATATTCTAAGATGCGTCATGGCGATGTAGCTCAGATGGTCAGAGCATGCGGCTCATATCCGCAGTGTCCGGGGTTCAATTCCCTGCATCGCCACCAAGAAAAGTAAAAGCCATAACTTTTTGAAGTTATGGCTTTTTTGATTTTTCCGGGTTGCAGACCATTTACAAATTAGTGATAACTCATTATATTTAGCTTATAAATTAATGGTGTTCGGATGTGTGTCTTGTTAAATGGAAATCAGGTCGGATACGGGGACCAACTCAAATAACGGATCGTTTTGATTGAGTTCGGATTTGAAATCATGGAGTGCAAACAAGGTGGAAAGGTGAGGGTGGCCGATGCCGATGGCCTCTCCGTGGTTTAAGGCATGATGCTTTAGGTGGTTAAGCTGTCTGCGGACATACGGCAACTCGAGGGAATTGTCCAGAAAAACGTTTCTCGGCGCACTTTTGATGTTCAGCCGGCGGGCCAATTTGTATGCCTGTGAATGACGGCTCGTTAAGCTGTCCACAAAAAAGAGATCCTTCTGTTTGATGATCTTCAGTGCTTCAACGACTTTATTGGAGCAGGACGTAAACCGTGATCCCATGTGGTTGTTCACACCCGATGCCTGGGGAATTAACGAGATGTTTTCTTTGACGATTTCTTCGATTTCATCGTCTTTGTATGAAACATAAAGAGCTCCCGGTCCCGGATCAATATCCTGATCGTACGGCTCCATGGGCTGATGCAACATGACTTCATGCCCTTTTTCATATATTTCCCGGGCGAGAAGGTTGGAGTATTGTAATCTGGGGAGGACTGCAAATGTCATCGGCAGGTTCAGAGATAAAAATGCCTTGGCCCTGGAGATGCTGCTTCCGATATCGTCAATAATAAAGGCGATTTTGGGCTTTGGGGAAGAAGATCGGGATTGTTGTCTCTTGGGTTTGGAAATGGGATAGAAATATGTTTCTTGTGCCTTGGCTTCCGAGAAAATATTGAGCCCGAGAAAGGCTCCGGAAAGAAATGCGAAACCTTTTAAAAGGAATAGCCTGCGGCGGCGGAGTTGCTGTGTCTGATCGGGGTCCTTTTCCGTCATCTTATGGAGGTACATACAACCTATTGAGATAAAGGTCAAGAAAAAACACAATATGTTGTGAATTAAATGCCGTTCGTTTGTAGAAAGCGATAAATAGAAAAATACCCGTTTTAAACCGGCCGGCCATACAACTTGACTTGACACTGAAAATTATTATGAGTATGAAATAATTTGACGGTTTTAACAAATATATAGAAAAAATAGCGCATTCGGTCATGATTCAAGGCTTTGAAAAAATCGTTGAAGAGCGGATTCTAATGGCTCAAAAAAAGGGTGACTTTGAAAACCTGGACGGATCCGGCAAGCCGTTGACACTTACTGATGATTATCATGTTCCCGAAGAGCTGCGTCTGGCCTTTAAAATTCTTAAAAATGCAGATTGTCTTCCCCCGGAAATCGAGCTGAAAAAAGAGATCCGGCAGACCGAAGACCTGCTGATCGGCATGCAGGATACGTCTGAAAAATATCGTTTATTGAAAAAGATAAATTTTTTGATCATGAAGCTAAATACCGTTCGAGGCTCCTCTGTGATGTTCGAAATGCCCCAGTATTATATGGAAAAATTTGTGGATTGCCTTGAAAAATCCAAAAGCCGAAAAGAGCCTCTCAAATAACCAATAATTTCAAGTGGGCGCTTTTGCTCAGTGGGGATAATATATTTCCGTTTGACGGATTTATTATAAGATATTTATG
Source organism: uncultured Desulfobacteraceae bacterium (assembly GCA_964591175.1). Classification (GTDB taxonomy): domain Bacteria; phylum Desulfobacterota; class Desulfobacteria; order Desulfobacterales; family UBA11574; genus UBA11574. The sequence continues at coordinate 32,721 of CAZQAF010000006.1, forward strand.
AAAAAAGAAAAAGACAGCCAATATTTTAGAAGTGTCCTGATGGCCTATTTCATTCTTGTGCTCCATGTTATCTTGATGGCAGCCTTGGTCTTGATGGTCATTTTTTTCCGTGGCATTATCGATTACATGATATGGGTTTTTATCGGTGGGTTGATTGCCATTGTCATTTCCGGTTATCGTTTTTACAGCCGCATGAAAAGGGAACAAAAGACCCTCAGGGAAATACTCAACACGCCCCGGTTCAACGGAAGAAGCGTTGAGATCAGCTTTCTCGGAGGGCTTGCATCTTTTAAAATCGGCAGTGCGAATCCGAATTTGCCTGCACTGGAGAGCCATTCATCCGGTCGTCTTCCGCAGCTCGAAGACCCGGAGTCGGTTCGAAAAAAAGAGTTTTCCGAGCTTGTTCGGCTGCTCGAGAAAGACCTCATTACCCTGGAAGAATATCACAAATTCAAAAAAGAGATTTTAAAATCCTGAAAAGCTGTATGGGGTAACGTGTCGGTGCCGGTAGTTCTCAAACGAAAAGGAAATCCATGAAAAAACTAACCATTGCACTATTGTCCGGTGGGATATCCTCTGAACGTGATGTTTCGATCGCCAGCGGAGACCAGGTCTATGAAGCCTTGGACCACAACAAGTACAATGTACTGCGGTATGATCCGAAAACCGACCTTCAGCAACTGGTTACGGACGCGCCCCAAATTGATGCGGCCCTGATCATACTTCACGGACCATTCGGCGAGGACGGTACCATTCAGGGATTGCTCGATCTTCTCGACATCCCGTATCAGGGATCCGGCGTTCTCGGCAGCGCCCTGGGCATGAACAAGGTGGCTTCCAAACATCTTTATGAGAAAGCAGGCCTGCTGGTTCCACCCTACATGGTGTTGAGTCAAAATGACGGGTTTGATGAGGATGCCTGCACCCGAGGCCTGGGTCTCCCGTTGGTGGTCAAACCTGTGAGCAGTGGATCAAGCGTCGGAATAACCGTCGTCAAATCAAAGGATTTGCTTAAAAAAGCGGTCAATGAAGCCTTTACGCAGGATGATAATGTGTTGATAGAAGCGTATATCGACGGCATTGAACTCACCGGCGGCGTTATTGGCAATGATCAGTTGGAAGCCTTTCCGCTTATTGAAATTGTTCCGGACAAATCCTACGCGTTTTTCGATTACGCAGCCAAATATACGGCCGGCGCTACAAAGGAAATCTGCCCGGCCCGTATTGATGACGCAATGGCCGAAAAAGCACGGGAAATAGCCAAAACAGCGCATCAAGCGCTGTTTTGCAAAGGATACAGCAGAACCGATATGATTCTGAAAAATCAGGATATTTTTGTTCTTGAAACCAATACCATCCCCGGCATGACAGCCACCAGTCTATTGCCGCAAGCTGCCGGAAAAGCAGGGATTTCTTTCAGCCGGCTGCTGGATCGATTGATTGAACTGAGTATGGAAGATCGAAAAATAAGCAGGTGATTCGATGATCATCCGAAGCGCGGGGGATCTTAAAAAGCAGTATCAGGACTTGCGTTCCGGGGACACTTTTTTAGGGATTCTGACCTATAGGCACATCAAAACATCGATTCTTATCGACCTTCTCGAACGGGGAATATCCTGCTTTCCTTCCCCGCTTTCCCAGGTTCTGAATCATTCCAAGGCAACCCAGGCCGTTATTTTAAAAGAATGGATGCTGCCTCACACGCAGGTGATCACCAGACGGGCCGATTTCATTGATGCCATGAATACATATACCAGACTCGGCATCGCTCCGGTTGTCACCAAAGAAGATCATCGGCACTGCGGCCACGGGGTTAGAAAATGGGATACTATGGAAATCCTTTACAGTTTCCTTGCGTTTTCCGATGCTTCTTATCCTTTTGTGATTCAGCCTTTTTGGGAAAATTTTACGGATGTCCGGGTGATTATCGCGGGCGATTATACGGAAGCTTACGTGAGGCATAATCCCAATAATTTTAGGATGAATATTGCCATGGGTGGCCAGAACTACCCCCTTGAGATGCGCGCGGATTTGTTGGATTTTTGCCGCAGGATCATGAAGCGCGGCAAGTTTCCTTATGCGCACCTGGATATTCAGATTACGGACGACGGTACCTGTTATCTTTCGGAAATCGCTTTGAACGGCGGGACAAAGGGTGCAAAGATTCGCCAGGGGGAACTTAATCAAAAGAAAAGAGAGTTGCTGGAACGACTCGCAAACCAATAAGGGGGTATTTTTTGAAATCAAAAAATAAGGCTGCAAAACAATCTGGCCGGTTGCCGGAAGTCGGCATTGTCATGGGAAGCGATTCCGATTTGGCCGTCATGGAAGAAACCGCTGCTGTTTTAAGACAATTCGAGATTCCCTATGAAATGACGGTGGCTTCGGCACACCGGAGTCCTGAAAGGGCTGCCAAATTTGCCGCTTCCGCGCAGAAACGCGGTGTCAAAGTCATTATTGCAGGAGCCGGACATGCCGCCCATCTCGCGGGGAATCTCGCGGCATACACGTCGCTTCCGGTGATCGGGGTCCCGATAGATTCGTCCTGTCTTCAGGGACTGGACGCGCTACTTTCAACGGTTCAAATGCCTCCGGGGGTTCCCGTGGCCACGGTGTCCATCGGCAAGTCGGGCGCAAAAAATGCAGGAGTACTGGCCGCACAGATTCTTGCGCTTTCGGATCCAGATCTATTACAAAGGCTTCAGAATTATAAAAAGGAGCTCGCAAAACAAGTTGATCAAAAAGCCAGAAAGCTTAAAGACCATTCACGTCGATTCGTTACATCTCCGTCATGATCAGGTCCTGATGGCTTCGCGGATGATTCGTAGCGGCGGGGTCATTATTTTCCCTACCCAGTATCTTTACGGTCTGGGAGCGGATGCCCTGAATCCCCAAGCGGTAGACAGGATTTTTGAAATAAAAGAAAGGACTCACAGGAAACCGATTCTGGTTCTCATCCAACGACAGGAAGATCTATCAAGATTTGTCAGGCACATTCCTTCCACGGCCGAATCCATCATGAATACCTTCTGGCCGGGCGCGGTGACGATTGTTTTTGAGGCCACGGACGCCTTGCCGGCAAATCTCACCGCGGGCACCCATAAAATCGGGGTTCGGATGCCGCGTCACCCGGTTGCTTCGGCGCTTACCAAAGCCGTCGGGGGCCCTGTTACCGCCACGAGTGCCAATGCGGCCGGAGATTCAGGATGCCCGAGGGTATCGGATATCGCCCCGGGGATCACGGAGCAGGTGGATCTGATTATCGATGCCGGGACGCTCAAAGGAGGTCTCGGATCAACGGTTGTCGATGTGACGGTCGATCCCCCAAACATTATAAGAGAAGGCGCCGTCCCTTCAAAGGATATTCTTTCGGCAATTAAGATCCGGAAGGTGCGTTCATGGTGAGTAAACACGACATGTTTCAAATCGATGACATCACCGATCAGGTTCTTACAAACTGTAATATTGCGGATTCCCGCCATGCCGGACTCTATTCCATTTGCGGTTTGGCTTTGCGATTGCGGGATTTGTACAAGTGGGAAAACAGATTGGATCCCTGGGTCGAGAATGATCCTTCCGAGGTGTTGAAATGGATCGGCGACAAAGAAGAAGCCTGGGAAAAACTGGCGGAACAAGAATTCAAGGATATCCGCCTGATGGGGGGCCGGTTCGATCCATTTGATGTCAAAGGGATCAACGAAATTCTGGAACCTTATGGCTACATGTATGGCGGCGGTTATGCGCGAAGTCTTAAACCCTCTTTTTTTCTTGCCGCACTTGAAACCCAAAAAGAAATCAACCATGTTACGGTGTCTATTCTCGGCAGGGAATTGGCCCGAGATCTTTTGACCATTCCGGCAATGTCTCAGGACAACTGCATTTATATTCGAAAGGAATCCGCCGGACTGTTTCTTTGGGATCAGATATTTTATGTTAAAAAATCAGGTCGTTATGCTTTGCGATTCGGTTTGAAAGCCTATGGGCTGGAAAATGAGAGGCCTGAAGATTTACACCGTAATTTGAATCGAATTGCCGCCAATGAAATCGATGCATATATTTATCATGAGTTGGGCGAAATCCGGGACACGGTTTTTGACCGTAATACATGGCATGAGATTATCGCTGCGTTTCCCCACACCCCCATCGAACTCTTAACCCGAACCATTAAAGATCTCTTGGCCGATACCGGAAAATACGGGACCTTGCCGCATATCGTCAACGAGCGGAAAACCGCTTCTTTGGCATTTTATGTGGCATTTCTCGAAAGTTTTACCAAAGTATTATTCCCGCAAATCGGTGATGCCTTTCAAAAATTTACCCAAAACAACGACTGGAAATTGATAGAGAACGCGGTGACCCAGGGGTATCAAAGCGCCAAATCCCGCGCCGAAACGATCATCGGCATCTATCGGGCCGGGAGAGAGAAAAATGATATGGAATGGGTCAAAAATGAAATTGCAAAGCGATTTAAATCCTGTTTTCAGCGATAGTCAATATCTAGACTAAACACCATGTTGCAGCGAAGCAAAAATCCCGATTTATCGGAGAACCGAAAATATTTGTCTCAAATGACACAAAATTTCCGATTTAGAATTAAATGGTTACAATGATCCCGGAAAAAGAAAAAAAACAAATCGCGAACTGGAGCCGGACGCTCAAAGAGGATATATTAATCCGTCTGGTTTTAACAGGGGACGAACGAAGCCGAACATTTCAAGATTTTTGTGATGCATTGGCACATATTGTCCCAATGATAAAACTAAAAAAAGAAAAAGACGAAGACGCAAAATTTCCGGTCATTCGGATCGGCAATGTCGCTTACCGGGCGATTCCAATGGATCAGGAGCTTGAACCCTTTCTAATGGCAATGTCCGGCAAAGGCAATGATATCCAAGATATTTCAACTTCGGTTCAAGACAAGCTTTTGCAGGTTCGAATTCCCGCGCATCTGAAAATCTATATTATGCCCCATTGTCCGTTTTGTCCGACCCTGGTAAAGAAGTTGCTTTTGCTTGCCGCGGCATGCAAATCCATACGACTGACAATCATTGACGGCGTTTTGTTTCCGGAAACCGCGGCATCCGACAAGATCCGTACGGCGCCGACGGTCTTGCTGGATGATCAATTTCACTGGTCAGGTGCGATTCAAATTGAAGATATCGTCGATATGGTTTTGAGCCGTGATCCTTCGAAACTCAGCGCACCATCGTTGGAAGCCATGTTCGGCGACGGCGGCGCCATAACGGTGGCCGAAATGATGCTCGAAACCGGAAAAGTTTTTCCTTCATTTTTGGAACTCTTGATTCATCAAAAATGGCCGGTTCGCCTGGCGGCCATGGTCGCCTTTGAAACCATTGCAGAAAAAAACCGATCCCTGATCCGACATGCCATACCATTTTTATGGAATTCCTTTTCCGAGGCAGAAGATACGGTGAAAGGGGATATCTTATATCTTTTCGGAATTTCAGGAGATACACGACTCATTCCAAAGCTCGAAACGGTGTTAAATGGCGCCTATGCCGTCGAGGTGAAAGAGGCTGCCGAAGAAGCATTGGCGGTTCTCACATAAAACAATAAACTGTTTTTGTTAACCGTTGCCGGCGTTCGGCTTTTTATCATATCGTACTATTTCCCCGGGACCGTATTACGGATACCGGCATTATCGACCCCATCGCCATGGGTATGGGTGGTAAAGCCCGGGACTCCGGGTTCAGGATTTTTTACGGATAAGATGGACGCCAAATAGGAAAAAAAATGGTCAGAAAGCCGAATCCGCTGCTCATTGAATTTCTGGATAAAAATATTCCCCTTCCGTCCATCGACTGGGAGACCGTGCCGCCGGGGGTGAATCCCATGGATGCCTGGGAGATGTGCGATGAGACCGTGGAAGGATGGGTTCCGGTGTGGTTTCCTACCATCGACCGGAACAGCGGCAGATCCTATAAAGAGTTCGAGAGAGCACAGCAATTCAATGACGGCTTGGAAAGGATTTTAAAAGCCATGAATCGATGGCCGTTATGGGGCTCTCCCCAACAGAAAAAACACGCGGCGGCATTTGCCCTGCTGCAATTATTTTGCGAGACAAAGGCACTTTGCATGCTGGTTTAACTTTATTTTATGATTCATACCGTATGATGCGTGATATATATCTGGAATAATCTTTGAGTTCGGGTTGATACTCCTCATTTAATAGAGACGATGAAATCAAAAAGTCTGCGGTAGAGCGATTGCACGCCGTGGGAATATTGTATAAAACAGATATCCTCAAAAGCGCTTTTACATCAACATCATGGGGCAACGGCTCCATGGGATCCCATAAAAATATTAATAGATCGATATTCCCCTCTGCTATCATTGCGCCCAATTGTTGATCTCCGCCCAAAGGGCCTGATTTCAGTTTCGTTATTTCAAAATCTTTGGCATCTTCACTGTTGAGTCTTTTCTTAATGGCTTCTTCAATAAATTTTCCGGTGGTTCCCGTGGATATCAGTTTGTGATGTATGAGTATCTCATAATTCCATTCAGCCCATTCGATGATATCTTTTTTTCTATTATCGTGGGCCACCAAAGCGATACGCTTCATTTGTTCCATGATATTATTTCCTTAAGCATATTATTATTTTTTTAACTTATGCAATATCAGCGATTTTCTCTGTTTTGCAATAACCGGATCACCTTAAGAAGTTGCTTTAATTTCTTCATGTTACGACAGGATCGAAGATCGTTTTGCTTTGCGATCTTTTTGACCAGTCCCTTAAGCCGTTCTTCGCCGTTGTTCAGTTTCAACGCTTCTTTCCTGACCCGTTCCTGGAGCGCTCTGACTTGACCGGTCCCGGGTCCCGGGTCCCTGGGATCCGTCATTTTCTTTTTAAATCCTAAAGATTCGAAATACGTCACCAATTCCTCAAGTTCAGCTATAGACATGTCTGCCGAAGATCCGACGCCCCAATAGGCAATAACATCCCGATATTCGGCGTCTGAAAGCGGTATCTGTTGTTTTGCGATATGCACCAACGCCAAAAGCTTATGCCGTCGTTCCTGCAGTTTATCCGCCGTATCTGTGGCGGGCTTGTCCGCCTTTTCTCTGGCGGATTTATCTATATCAACAGAAGTCATATCGGTTTTTCCTTTCCCGAATACCGGAATTGACATCATGGGATGTGTTGAAACCAATGTCTCCAATATATTAATACACCATCTGAAAAATAAAACCCCAAAGAACTTCGGGGCAATAAATAGTTGCCATAAATGATGAAGGTTTGTAGCATAAAGGATAATAACGTGAGACAATGAAAAGAACAAAGAGATTCTCAACCGTGAACCCGGAACCGTTAAACCGGGGGTTTCATAAACCATTACTGGCAAACGGAGCATGAATCATGGCCAAATCCGATTATCAATTTTTCTTCCCCCTTCGTGTTCGGTATGCTGAGACAGATGCACAGGGCATCGTCTTTTACGGCCATTACCTGACGTACTTTGATACGGCCATTACCGAGTACCTTCGCGATCTTCCCTTTGATTATATCGCGCATGTCAAGCGTACCGGCACGGATTTTCATGTGGTCAAAGCCGTGATAGATTTTTCTGCTCCCAGTCATTTTGATGACGAAATTGAAGTTCACATCCGAACCGGAAAAATCGGCAGGTCCAGTCTGACCTTTATCGCTGAAATATTTCCGAAAAACGAGGAAACAACCCTGGTCAGAGGAGAAGTTGTATGGGTAAATACCGACCAGAAGGTTAAAAAATCAGCGTCGCTTCCTGAAGAATTGGTTGTCAGAGTAAAGGAGCGGGAAGGAAACCGGGTTCGTGCTTGATTGAACGATCGAGCCGTAATTCTTGGATAACAAACTGGGTGCTTTGCACGAGGTCGCTGAATCCGACGTTCAAAACACGACATCATTCCGGTCCATCGGCGAAATGGTGCCGTCAACCAGTCTGGAATTAAATATATGAAGCGAATACAAATAGTTGCAATTATCATGTTGGTCTTTGGTATTACGGCACCCGGTATTGTTTTATCAGAAAAAACACCTGATGTCCGCCGCTTCAATTATGAGGGGGATGGACGGCTCAATCTTGTCTGCCCAAAAAACGGGTTGTCGTTCAACGGGCGATTTCGGAAGGGCAACGGCATCTACGATGAAAAGGCCCTCAACAAAATTAATCGTTTATTTGGGGCGAACAATGGCAAACCCGCTTCTAATGTATCCCTGCGGCTGATCGAGTTTCTCGATTATTTGGAGGACATCTTTCACCCAGGTGCGAAGATTATTATTGCTTCAGGATATAGAAGTCCCCAGTACAATACCGATCTGCGCAACAAGGGAAGACTTGCCGCAAAGGCCAGTCTTCATCAGTATGGAATGGCGGCGGATATACAGATTCAAGGCACTTCATCAAAGCGCGTCTGGAATGTCATTAAAAAACTCGGGTTCGGTGGAACCGGTTACTACCACGGAAAGCTCGTACACGTCGATGTCGGCCCCACACGATTCTGGGATGAAAAAACATCCGGCGTGGGAACGAATATCTCCACCCATAATAAACTGATCGGAATCGTTACAGATTATGATGTTTATCTCCCGGGAGATATGATCACGCTCAGATTTATCCGGATGACGTCGTTTCCCGTCGGTGTCAGCCCCGAATTTGTTTTAGAAAGAGTCGAAAAGAACGGCCGGCTAAAAAAAATTACGGGGTTTAAACCGGTCTTTGCCATGGATGCGCCCAGTAGATGCCCGCAGTTTTCCGATATCGGCCAAATGATGGGAATCGACTGGAAACTGCCGAGCGATATCTCTTCCGGCCGATATAAAATCCGCGCCTCATTTTGCCAAAAGGAATGGAAAGATATGCCGGCGCAAGTGCTTACGCCGGTATTCTCTATTTCCCGTTCCGCTCCCGCAAAATGACACCACCGGCATCTCTTTACCCTATCGTTGCAAAAGCCGGAGGGCTTCAGAGCCAAGGCGCCAAGGGTGAAGCCGTAGTAAACTTACTGCGAACCCTTGGCAACGCAGGATCTGGAGTCCTCCGGCTTTCCGCAGGGTAAACAACATGGCATCAAATTGATCCCATCCTTTGAATTTACCATAGTCTGGAAATCAAAAATGGGGGTATTTCGATGATTTTTGTTTTAAACTCGAGTAGATAATCCCCTTTTTGCCATGTTGTTTATGCAACGTTAGGGTTTATTTGACCCCTTGATCAACACTGAAATGATCTAGGACCGAATATTTCCCGCCGACAGGTAAACCATCATGTTTTATGAGCGTCTATAATACAAAAAACACGGATAATGATGCAGACGTTCAATTTATTTAAGACAATACAATGAAATTAAAATTGATATATTTTCCGATCATTTTGGCGCTTGTTTTCGGATTTTCCAGCCAAGGTTTTGCCACCGGGCTGAGATGCGGTACGCGTCTGATAACCGTTGGCGACACTAAACCAGAAGTGATCATCCAATGCGGTGCACCGGATTATACGGAAAAATGGGAAGATGAACGGATTATGAGAGATTCTCGCCACTCTTTTAATTATGAAAACAATGATCAATGGGGAAGAGAGCCTTTTCTGGTCAAAGTTCCGGTAAAATATGAAAGGTGGTATTATAATTTCGGCCCCACTCAGCTCATTTATTATCTCAAATTCAGAGACGGAAAGCTCGTAAAAATCACCACCGGTGCACGCGGTTATTAAACGCAAAAAAATCGCAATACACTCAACCCGGCTTTTCCGAGCAACAATCGATTTTTATAAAACGTCCATTGCCAACGAATTCTTTTATCCCTCCCCCGGCCATTCACGGCACCTGTCTTGTTCCAGTCAAATCGAAATCTTGGATAAGGAATCAGTAAGACACATCCAGAAACTTCTTGACCATTCAGGGCAAATCGTGGGTATAGTTTTTGGACCGG
>CAZQAF010000006.1:42749-52173 GCA_964591175.1 uncultured Desulfobacteraceae bacterium
TATGATCTGGCCATCATCGGCGGAGGTCCCGGAGGCCTTTCAGCCGCGATATACGGCATGCGGGCGGCCTTAAAGACCGTACTCATCGAAAAGGAGATCCCCGGCGGCCAGATCAACAAATCCGACTCGGTGGAAAACTATCCCGGTTTCGAAAATATCAGCGGCAGCGAACTCGCCATGAAGCTGGCCCAGCATGCCCGGGTTTACGGCATCGAGGAAATCAATGACGAGGTAACGGTCGTCGAACCGGGTCTCGATTTTCATACGGTACGCACCGCCGGCGGAAGAGAGATCCAAACCCATGCGGTAATACTGGCTCCGGGCGGTCATCCCCGGAAGTTGTCCGTGCCCGGCGAAGAAGATTACTACGGGAAAGGCGTATCCTATTGCGCCGTGTGTGACGGTTTTTTTTTCAGAAATAAAAATGTCGTGGTCGTTGGAGGTGGTGATACCGCTTGTGAAGAAGGGCTTTACCTGGCCAAACTGGCTGCCAAGGTCTATCTGGTTCATCGCCGCGATGCGCTGCGCGCCAGTATGATTCTGCAAAAGCGCGTCGAGGCGGAATGCAAGATGGAGGTGTTGTGGAATACCGTCGTTACCGAAATCAAAGCAAACGCCGACGGAGTGAACGCCGTCACGCTACAGGACACCCAAAACGGCGATAAGCGAGACCTTCCCATTGACGGCGTCTTTATATTTATTGGCTTTGACCCCAATAATCAATTGGTGCCGGCCGGCATCCGCATGTCTCCGGATGGTTTCGTGGTCACCAGCGATCAGTGCGCCACCAATATCGACGGCATCTACGTAGTGGGTGATTTACGTGACAGGTATGCCCGCCAAATCGTATTGGCGGCGGCCGATGGCTGCATGGCGTCCTTGTCGGCCGCCTATTATGTGGAGACGCGCAAAGCCAAGATGGGGGACCTCACCTGCGTTCTGCCGGAGTAAGACAATTCATCTCGGACTACAACGCCATTTTATTTGCCTCCGTTAACATACCTTAAAGTTTGCTGCAGAAAGCGTCATTGCCATCTGAAACCGAGCTGCCGGCAGCCACTCGCTTTGCGGTTGAACGTTGACTCCTGCCTTCCCGGGTATTATTTTATGAATTACTTCAATTGATCGAAAAAGGAGTTTGCTATGATTGCCATAACCGGTGCAACGGGAAATATCGGCAGCAGGATCGCGACCGATCTTTTGTCAAAGGGTCAAAATGTCATGTGCATCGCCAGAACAGCGGCAAAACTGAACTCCTTCGCTGCCAAAGGCGCCGAAACCGCAGCCATCTCCCTGGAGGATACGGCTGCTTTGACAAATGCCTTTACAGGAGTTGACGCCGTCTTTGCCATGATACCGCCGTATTATCAGGCAGTGGATTTCAGAGCGTATCAGAATGCGATCGGCGCATCCATTGCCGCGGCTGTCGAAAGATCCGGAGTGAACTACGTCGTCAGCTTGAGCAGCCAAGGCGCGCATCTGCCGGACAAGACCGGGTTGATCAAGGGGTTGTACGATCAGGAGCAGCGGCTGAATAAGCTGAAGGGAATTAACATCCTGCATTTGCGACCCACCTATTTTATGGAAAACCTGTTGGCGAACATCGACATGATCAACCAGATGAACATCATGGGTTCGGCAATTCAAAAAGATATGAAGATTCCTATGATTGCCACTCAGGACATTGCCGATTTTGCCGCGGAACGGCTTATGAAAAAAGACTTTTCGGGGATGCCGGTAATCGATCTACTGGGTCAGAGAGACCTGTCGATGAACGAGGCCGCCGAGATCATCGGCAGAAAAATCGACATGCCCGGTTTAAGATATGTTCAATTTTCTTATGAGGAGACCGAAAAGGCGCTGGTAGAAATGGGTTTCAGCGCCGACGTTGCCGGGCTTTTTATTGAGATGAGCAAGGCATTCAACGAGGGACTGATCGATACGCCCCGCACACGGGAAAATACGACCACGACTTCCCTTGAGGACTTCGCTATTATGTTTGCGAAGATTTTTTTTGCATAATTCATTTTAGATCAAGCTTTGCCGCCAATTTCCGCAGCACGCACGGTACTTGGTTTTAATGCGCTTTGGCGCACGTTTAACAGATGCGTCGCGTTGATCGATGTTTATAAATTCATCCCGGAGCGACCGATGGGATAGAAAAAGATACAGCCGTTTTTCGGCATCTGCATTTCGGTATTCTTCTATAATATTTTGAATATCTCTCATTTTCTTTTTCCTTAAGCTGAGTGTTTCAAAATTAAACTGCCGCGATCAATGGCTTACGTTTTTCATCGACTGACGATCATGTTGGCGCTGCGCGTTAAGAATAAACGTTGTGGCGACATCTACGATAGCGTTATCCTTTAGAATTCGTTTATGACCCAAACCTTTAGTCGTATGTAAGCGGACATGATCTGTGTTTTCCGAGAGCATTTTTGAATACGAATAAGGGATTGTCCGGTCGTCCATGTCGTGAACAATCAACAACTTCGAAGAAATTGTTTTTGCCAGTACATACGGGTTGTCCTCGTGCAGATTGTACCCGTAGTATCTTTCCATCTCTTCAATCATGCTGTGATAGACAATTTCAGGTACACCGTGTTGGTTGAATAAATTGAATGTAAGTTCTTTGAGTTTGAGGGCCGGCGCAATAAGGACGGCGTCAATATTCGGTTTGTCTTTTGAAATGCAGTTTATCACCGCAGATGCACCGATGGAGTGTGCGATGATCCCCCGAATATTAAGCCCGCGAGACGCAGCCAGAAATGATCTTACGGTATCGGAGAGTTCAAAGTAGTTGGTGGCGCAGCCTTTTGATTCTCCGTGAGCAGGGGCATCATAGGTGATAGCTGAGTATCCGGCATCGATCATCGGTTTGAAGAAACAGGCCAAATTGACGCCACGGCCGTTCCATCCATGAACAAATAGAATACCGGGTCCGCTCCCCCATTTCCAGCAGTGAATTTCAGTGCCATGGACCTGGATATGGAACGATGTCGCGTTCTCAAGGTATTGTGTCTCTATGGGTGTGAGGGGATGGATTACCGGTTTAAAAAACTGTCTGAGTACCATGTCTTTTGTCACATCGGGGGCAACATGCCATAATGCCGACAGGAAAAAACGGGACCATTTTTGTTTGGCCCTAATATAACGAACGTTCGTGCTTGTCATTTTTATTTTTTCTATGTTTTTTGTCATATTATCCTCTTATTTTTGGTAGTTGTTTAATAAGCGAACAAGGGCGGTTTCCTGATGCTTTTTGGATTCTGCATCGTCGAGCAATTTATAATATAGATGAAAACCGAGCAGAAGAGAATAGAGGTCAAAGGCGAACTGGTCAAAATCTATATCCGGCCTGAAATCACCTGTTTGAACGGCGGATTGGGCGATGCGCCGAAGGCAATCGATCCATTGTTTCTGTTGATGCAGCAGAAAATCCCTGACCTTTCCGGGACGGTCGCTGAAATCCGTACTCGCGGAAACAAAAATGCAGCCGCCGGTCAATTCGGAACTCCATTGGATCCAGTTGTCGACCAGCGCCCTGATTCTGGGGATACCGGCTTTTGTTTTCAGCGCCGGGACAATCACACCTTCAGAAAAAAGCCGGGCCGCGTGGTTGAGTATTTCGATCTGAAGATTCTCCTTGGACTGGAAATGCGCAAACAATCCACTTTTGGATAAATTCGTTGCCTTGGCCAGGTTCCCGATGGTGACGCACTCAAGCCCCAGTTGGCTGGCCATATCCAGACCGGCTTCCAGAACAATATGTTTGGTATCTTCTCCTTTGGTCATGGCGTTAAAATAGTACGATCGTTCGTTCGTGTCAAGTAAAAAAAACAACCTAAATATTTCACGAATCACATTCGCCCATTTGTGTCGTTTCGTTTAAACGCGGCAGGGTCATGAGTTTCTATACCATGGCCTTTATGGGGGCGACACCCATCGGCAGCTTGGCCGCCGGTTTTCTGGCCAGTAAAATCGGTGCGCCGTGGACCGTCTTTATCGGCGGACCGATCTGCATTTGCGGCGCATTCTTTTTCGCCAAAAGACTTCCGATACTCAGACAACTGGTCCGCCCCATTTACGTCAAAATGGGCACCATCCCGGAAATCGCCATGGGGATCCAAAGCGCCAACGAATTATCGATTCAACGAAAATAAAGCCGATATCTCAAGTTCTAGTTGCCGTGCAAGCCCCGGTCCTCAAGACGCCGGTGGCAGTCTTTTCGGTCAAAAGCACGGCAGGTGATGGGTTTGATATTATGGATGGCGCAAAAAAAGCGGTGTTCGCCAAAGTACTGAAACAAAAATGGGCAGAGTTGTTGATTTTTCAGTGTTTCGCCGGAAAGAAAGCCGAACCAGTGATCCGGGTAAACGATTTCTGCCGGCGGGTCCGGGGGTAAGCCGCCGATCTGACAGCATACGCCGCAAAGATTGCACCACTGGCCCGAAGGCAGGTGATGACGGGTGCCGTCCACCGGAATGCAGGTAACGGTATCCGCACCGAACAGGGTTTGAATATCCTGTCGAATTCGTAGGAAGACCCCGGCAAATTCAACAAGTTCTCGGGCCAGGATCGGTTCCATATCCCATCGCTTCTTGTTGATAACAAACCGCATGCCGACCACATCGGCAAAGATCGTCTGCTCCAGCATGCCTAAGGGAAAGTAGGGATCAGGCAAAGCCTGTGACAAAATAGTCACATCTGTTTCGCGGTGAAAACGACCCAGCAACTGCTTTAGTAACCGGTTTGCACCAGACGTTTGTGTTGTCTCCGGTCTTCTCAATAAATTTTGCCGTATGCCGGCATATTGTTTGAACAATTCCGTGATATGATGCTGGTCATAGTTCATGGGACATGATTCTTGTAAGCTGATATATTGGATCGTTTTTTCTTGACAAAATCCGCTTGACTGACAAATTATTACCTTAGATTGATCTCCGATTAAATATATTTTTTTCACTTTACCCAACATTTCCGGTCATGGAGGATACCATGTTTATCGTCCACGTCTTTGTCCGTGTAAAGCCTGACCACATCGAAGATTTCAAGCAGGCAACACTGGAAAATGCCCGCAACAGTGTTTTGGAACCGGGCATCGCGCGATTTGATGTGGTTCAGCATCTGGAGGATCCCGCGCGGTTTATTCTTGTCGAAGTTTACCGGACACCCGAAGATCCGGCCAGACACAAAGAAACCAAACATTATCAAATGTGGCGGGATACGGTTGAAGACATGATGGCCGAATCGCGCACCAGCATTAAACTGACGAATCTATTTCCGGATGAAAAAGGATGGGGTTGATGAAACGATTCGAATTTGCCACCGCCTCTCGAATCATTTTCGGACGGGGAACTTTGAAAGAAGTGGCGGCCCTGGCCGCCCAAATGGGAGGCCGGATTCTGGTCGTTACCGGCAAAAACACCGAACGTGCGACTGCATTGATTGATTTGCTTAACGTCACCAGTGTGCGGACCTTTGACTTCGGCATTACCGGTGAACCCACTATCGAAATGATCTTTGAAGGTGTTCAGCTTGCCCGTAAAAGGGCCTGCGATGTTGTCATCGGCATCGGCGGCGGCAGTGTCATTGACGGCGCCAAGGCCATTGCCGCCCTGTTAACCAACAGCGGCGATATTATGGAGTATTTGGAGGTGATCGGTCAGGGGAAACCATTGACACAGGCCTCGGCTCCCTGCATCGCCATACCGACCACCGCCGGAACCGGCGCCGAAGTCACTCGCAATTCGGTGTTGGCATCCACGAAGCACCGGGTTAAGGTCAGCCTTCGCAGCCCGACCATGCTGCCGGATCTTGCCGTCATCGATCCTGAACTGACCTATTCCGTGCCGCCGTCTCTAACCGCCGGTACCGGGCTGGATGCGCTGACCCAAAATCTTGAGCCTTTTGTTTCCCTGCAATCCAATCCATTAACGGATGCCCTGTGCCGGGAAGGTCTGAAGCGAATCGCCCGTTCATTGCGCCGGGCATTTGAAAACGGAAGCGATACCATGGCTCGTGAAGATATGGCGATTGCCAGTTTATTCGGAGGTCTGGCCCTTGCCAACGCCAAACTGGGCGCTGTTCATGGGTTCGCAGGCACCATAGGTGCCATGTTTTCGATACCCCATGGCATGATCTGTGCCGGTTTGATTCCCCATGTCATGGAGGTCAATGTCAAAGCGCTTCAGCGTAAAGACCCCCTTAAGCTCCTGCCACGCTATGATGAAGTCGCCAGCCTTTTGACCGGCACACCGGATGCCGGGGCAACAGACGGCATTGACTGGATTCGTGATCTGTGCGGCGCACTGGATATAGCGACGCTTTCCGAATTCGGAATCACAAAAGCTCACTTTCCTGAAATCATCGCAGGCGCCAAGAGAGCGAGCAGCATGAAAGGAAATCCAGTTGAATTAACCGATGAAGAACTCATCGAAATTTTAAGAAAAGCTGTTTGAAAGCCAAACCCAAGACTCGGCAGAAGCGCAATCCACTTCAGGCGCAGGATATCCGCGTACCATTTCACGACCCGATGTTATCCATAAAGGTGCTGTAAAAAATAATTCATCTGTTTGTGCCACCAGAGCCAGTCGTGATTCACGTCAAAGCCCCAGTAATCGACCCAGGCCGGAATCGATTTTTTTCTTAAAAGAAAATCGAGCGATCGGGTGTCGGCGACGGCTTTCTCTTCCCAGGGGCCTTGACCCACGCAGACAATGATTTTACTTTGCCGGTAGCGATCCAGATACCAGGGGTCATTGATTCCCGAAAAATAATTCAAGGGAGAATTGAAGTATACGGCTGGCATATCGGCGGCCGAAAGCCCGAACTCGGTCCGATCCAGACGATAGAGCCCGCTTAAGGCGACGGTGCCTTCGAAGACATCCGGATGCTTGAGGAAAAAATTCACGGAGTGATAAGCGCCCATGCTGCAGCCGTTGACCATCACCCGCTCATTCGGCGAGCGGCAGTGATCGCGGATGAACGGGACCACCTCTTCGACCACATAATGGTCATAGGCTTCGTGCCTCATATTTCGATCCGCCGGCGAAACGGCAAAATTGTACCAGGATTCTGCGTCGATGCTGTCTATGCAAAACATCTTGACCTTGCCGTTGTTGATAAATCCGGCAATGGCATTGATCATTCCCATGCCTTCATAATCAAAATAGCGGCCTCGGGAGGAGGGAAAAACAAGTAACGGTTTTCCCCAGTGTCCGTAAACTTTTAGTGCCATATTCCGATTCAAATTCCTACTGAACCATTGGTGTTCTTCAATGTTCATGTTT
Source organism: uncultured Desulfobacteraceae bacterium (assembly GCA_964591175.1). Classification (GTDB taxonomy): domain Bacteria; phylum Desulfobacterota; class Desulfobacteria; order Desulfobacterales; family UBA11574; genus UBA11574. Next base: position 50,042 of record CAZQAF010000006.1, read on the forward strand.
TAGGTATCCGTTGCATGAATGTAATTAACAATCTTAAAAATATCGTCCAAATCAGTTGATCTGAAAATATACCCGATATCGCCCAGGGCACTGCTAAATACGCCGGGCACGCTTGCCACCTGGACCATAAAATTACCGTAACGGGTCATGATATCCCCATGGCTGTAAAGATAGCGATAGCTGTTTTTCCGGCTCGCATAGCAGCAGTGATACTTTCGTGTAAAAGGTATTTCCGCACGCCGGAGCACCAGCAGTTCGGCCCATATCCGGTAAATATCGATGTCACAGGCATAGTTGAACATATCGGTCGTAAATCCGCCCGGTGGCCTCATATTGACTTCCAGCCCTGTATAGGTGCCGGGGGCGGTTTGGAAAAATTCGATATGAAAAAAACGCTCGTTCACCTGGAACGTCTCTATGCAGCGTCGCCCCAGTGCTTCCAAGACCGGAGGAATCTCCCGGAGCGAGTAGTAATAGATGTGGCGTCCTTCATTGACCGTTTCCATGATTCCCTGGCTGAACGTATGCGCGGTGTAGAACACTAGGTTGCCGTTAGCGTCCGCCAGTCCGTCAAAAGAATAAATCGTGCCGGAAATGAATTCTTCCATCATGTAATCCACCGCCGGTTTGCCAATAAAAAAGTTTGCCAGGTCTTCATCGTTTTCCAGGCGATAAGTGTCCAGGGCGCCCACGCCTGCATCGGGTTTGGCTACCACCGGATACTCCGTCTCCCTGATGAGTTCTCGAGCGTCCTCCATGCTTTGCACCACACGGCCCCGGGGAACCGGCACATTGGCCACTCTGAATTTGTCCTTCATCCGGGATTTGCGGCGAATGTTGTCTATGTCGCCGTATCGAACACCAAAGATATTGAAATCGTCCCGTATCCGGGCTTCGGTGCTCAACCAGTATTCGTTCAGCGATTCAAACCGATCGATCTTGCCGTACTTGTGGGTGAAAAATCCACAGGCCCGCAACATCGCATCGTAGTCGTGCATATCATCTATTTGGTAGTACTCTGTAAGAGAATCGCGAACCTCGGCGTCCAAATGATGGTAATGCGCGTCTCCGATTCCCAATACATTGGCACCCGCCTGTTTCAGTTGATGACAGAAACGGTGATAATGGCGAGGGAAGTGAGGCGAGAGATATACGATATTCATGGTCTTTACCTTCGCAGACAATAATTCATTATTTTCTTAGGGCTTTCGCAGAACAACAACCGCCATGTTCAGTTTTCAAATTTACAATTACTTTTGAGTTCTTCCGGTGTGATCGTGTAGAGTGCATCCAACATCGCGATCATGAAACTTCCCGGCGCAGATGCTTTTTTTGCCGCAACTTCTCCGGCCCATCCGAAAAATGCCAGCGCCGTGGCTGTTGCGCTGAACGGATCCTCGTCGATCGATAAAAAGGCGCCAATGGTCGACGTAGCCGCACAACCGGTCCCGGTGACATAGCTCATGAGCGGGTGGCCGTTTGAAACCCGTATCAATTGTTTGCCGTCTGTAATCACGTCCGTGGGACCGGTGACTGCAAGGACGGTTCCGATTTCGCCGGCGAGCGTTTTTGCGGTTTGCACGGCAGCCTCGACCGAATGAATCGAATCCACCCCTTTGGTTTTCGAATCCTCCCGCCGGAGGGATAGGATCTCTGATGCATTCCCGCGTATGACGCTGACGCGGGTTTCTTTAATAATTTGTTTTGCAGCGCCTGTTCTGAACGATGTCGCCCCGGACCCAACAGGATCGAGTATGATCGGTATTTTTGATACAGACGCCTTTTTCCCGGCTTTTATCATCGCTGCAATCCAGTCATTGTTCAGCGTGCCGATATTGAGAACCAGCGCCCCGGCAAAGGACACCATTTCTTCCACCTCATTTAACGCATGGGCCATCACCGGTGATGCACCCATCGCCAATAGTGCATTTGCCGTATAGTTCATCACCACGTAATTGGTGATATTATGAATCAACGGCTTTTTCTTTCTTACTGCCGCCAGATTTAAAGCGGCTTTTTCTGATAAAATTTTCATGTTTTACCCCATTGTCGGTGAATGTTGTATCCCGGACCAAAATCAATTCATACTGATTATGTATCCTAAAATGAGCGGAAAATCAAAAAGACAAAAA
>CAZQAF010000006.1:52273-91040 GCA_964591175.1 uncultured Desulfobacteraceae bacterium
AGATTTTGCAGACGCCGAAAAGGCCCGCCTGATTGCGGCGGGCCTTTAAATCAAAGATTGCAGCGGGTGTTAATCTATGACGGTGGCGGCTTCCAGAATGTAGTAGGGGATCTTGATGCCGATTTTTTTGTTTTAATGGTCGTTTGGCGCCATATTTCCCATAGACAGGGCAAAATAAGTCACAATATCGGATTAATTGTTGAAAATAATTTTTTTTACGTTACAATGCCTACTGTATAATTTCGGTGAGTATCTAAAAAGATAAGTCCGGCACTGGATTGGATAATTCCAATATGAAATGACCGTATTTCCGAAAAGGGCTCTTTGAAGTCCATTTTTTTTACCATGATTTTGAAAGGAATCCATCATGAAATTTATCCGCATTAAATTGGTGCGAAACATTGCGATCCTGTTGACCTTCCTGGCAGCTTCTATTCCGGCCTTGGCTAAAGAAGCGAAATCTCCTCCGGAGAAGGCGGCCGTGGTAAACGGTGTGGTCATTACCCAAAAAGAACTCGCCAAGGAACTGGACTTTCATCTTCAGCGTTTTTCCCGGCAGGGGGTTCAATTATCCAAGGAACAGATGGATAATTTAAAAAATAAGGTATTGGAAAATCTCATTGATCGGGAAATCCTGTACCAGGAAAGCCAGAAGGCCGGAATCAAGGTCGATAATAACAAAATAAATGAAGAATTGTCGGCTGTTAAAAAGCGTTTTCCCAACAAGGACGAATATAAAAAGGCTTTGAGCGCGATGAAGATCTCAGAGAATGATATAAAAAAGCAGATCAAAGAGAAACTTGCCATCAGTGAGTTGATCGACATGAAGATTACCAAAAAGATCGTCGTTACCGATAAGGAAACCAAGGCTTTTTATGACAACCACCCGGATTTGTTCAAACAGCCTGAACAGGTGAAGGCCAGCCACATTTTAATCAAGGTTGAAGCCGGCGCAGATCAGCAAAAGAAATCGCAGGCCATGGAAAAAATTAAAAAGATACAAAAAGAATTGAAGGGCGGCCAGGATTTTGCCGTACTGGCCAAGAAATACTCAGAGGACAAAGGCAGCAGCGCCAATGGGGGTGATCTGGGATATTTTGCACGCGGGCAGATGGTCAAGCCTTTCGAAGATGCGGCATTTGGATTGAAACCCAATGAAGTCAGCGACATCGTCGAAACCCGATTCGGGTATCACTTGATAAAAGTTTATGGTAAGAAGCCGGGAAAAATCCTGGCGTATGACGAAATCAAGGATTTGCTCATCAAGCGTTTGCGCCAGGAAAAAACCCAGCAAGAAGCGGCCAAGTATATTGCCGATCTTAAAAAAGATGCGAAGATAAAGAAATACCTCTAGAACAAATTACGGTAAGTATTCAGGGGGTGCGCCCTCCCTGAATACTTACCATTTCCGGCTATTTTTTCTTGTTCGCCATCGTATAAGTCATGAAACCGCCGCTTAAGTTTCTGGAATGAAATCCGTTTTGGACAAGGATCCTGTGTGCCAGATATCCTCTGAATCCTACCGCACAAAACGGTATATACGTTCTGTGTCTGTCGAGTTCGGATAGCCTGCTTCTGAGTTTATCTATAGGAATATGCAATGCCCCTTCGATCTCTCCCTCATGTTTCATCTCAAATTTGGTTCGAAGGTCGATCAAAACCTCACCGTTTTGTTGAAGGGCCTCAAGTTCACCCCAATGAGCGATTTCCATATCTCCTTTAAGGATATTGGCAGCCACGAATCCGCAAATGTTGATGGGGTCTTTCGCCGATGAATACGGCGGTGCATAGGCCAGCTCCAGTTCTTGAAGATCGAAGACGGTCATTTTTGCCCGAAGAGAAGTGGCAAGCACATCGATTCTTTTATCCACGCCATTTTTACCCACAATTTGAGCGCCCAGCAGGTTGCCGGTACCCGGAGAAAAGAGAATTTTTATCGACGTGTTGGTGGCGCCCGGGTAATAACCGGCGTGTGAACCGGAATGGGTGTAGGAAACAAGATAAGGCATATCGTGCTTTTTCAAAAATTTTTCGTTAGCGCCGGTGGATGCCAGGACCATATCGAAGACTTTAACCACCGAAGTGCCCAGGGTGCCGGTAAAGATCGACGTTCTGCCCAGAGCATTGTCCGCGGCGATGCGCGCCTGTTTATTGGCAGGCCCTGCCAGGGCAGTCAGCGTGGGAAATCCCGTGACGATATCTCTGACCTCCACCGCATCTCCCACGGCATAGATATCGGGGTTGGAAGTTCTCATGGTGTCGTCGACCGCAATACCGCCGGTTGGGCCTATTTTCAGATTTGCCTGTTTGGCCAGTGAATTTTCGGGCCTGATCCCTACGGAAAGCAGCACCAAATCGCACTCAATGTCGCTTCCTTTCTGCGTAGAGACTAAAATCCGGTCACCTGTTTTAGAAAATGATTTCACACCGTTTTCAAACTCGAGGTCTACGTCTTTGGCTTCGAGATGCTCATGAATAATGGATGCCATTTCATAGTCCAAAGCAGGCATTACCTGGTCGAGCATTTCCACGATGGTTGTTTTAACGCCTCTCTCGGTCAGATTATCGGCCATTTCGAGTCCGATAAAGCCACCGCCCACGACAACGGCGCGGCGGGGATTTCGCTCGTCCACAATTTTTTTGATTCGGTCTGAATCCGGTACGGTTCGAAGATGAAAAATATTCTCCAGTTCAATCCCCTCCAAGGGCGGCTTGATGGGTTCTGCACCGGGAGATAAAATAAGCTTATCGTAGCTTTCCCGGTATGTATCGCCGGTGGCCGTATTTTTTATCTCAACGGTCTTTTCTTTGGCATCTATTCCCACGACTTCGGAGAAAATGCGCACATCGATGTTATACCGATTTTTGAATTCTTTTGGTGTGGCCAAAAGGAGGTGGGCGCGTCTTTTGATAACATTTCCGATATAATAGGGAAGTCCGCAGTTGGCAAAGGAGATAAATTCTCCCCGCTCGAAAACGATGATTTCAGCATCCTCACTCACTCTTCTTGCCCGAGCCGCTGCTGTAGCGCCTCCGGCAACGCCACCGACAATAACCAATTTAATAGCCATGTTTTTTCCCTCAAATAAGTTTATTTGTTTCTATATTTTACATATTATCGTGTTTAGAAATAAAATCAAGCAGCCACTTCCAATGGTTGACTTATTCGAACAATAGGGCCGTCCTTTTTGATTTTCATTTCCCAGCGGCGCCGCACGATTTTATTCCATTGTAAAAAAAGAGAAAACAAGTTATGAAATTAAAACAAATTAGGCGCTTGGAACCGATCGATGATGAAATTTATCAACAGGAATCCTCTGAATGATTGAGCATGCCGTTGGAATATATATCGGGATATTGCTGCTGTCATGTGTGATAGCGATTGCCAGTAAAATGGTGACGCAATTGCCGTATACCATCTTTTTGACGTTGGTGGGGCTGGGGATCGGCGTCCTCGGAATCGGACCGGAAATCGAGGCGACCGGGTTTAGTCATGATCTGATATTTTTCGTGTTTTTACCGCCTTTGTTATTTCAAGGCGCGTTTCATATGAATCTGAACTCCCTGTTGAAGCAGTTCTGGCCGGTCGTTTGTTTTGCAGTACCGGGTGTGGTTGTATCGACCCTTCTGGTGGGAGGAATGGTCGGCTGGCTGGGCGGCATCAATTCAATGATGGTCGCGGTACTTTTTGGCGCCTTGATCTCACCAACAGATCCTGTGAGTGTGTTGGCGTTGTTTAAGGAGGTGGGCGCACCCGAAGATTTAAAGATACTGGTAGAAGGAGAGTCGCTGTTTAATGATGCAACCGGGGTCGTGCTATTCACGATTTTGCTGGAAGCCGTGATAAAAGGACAGGGATTCGGATTCGGCCGGGCAGTATATGAATTTGTGAAGGTCTCCGCTGGCGGGCTTCTGCTGGGGGTCGTGCTCGGTTGGATCGTTTATAAGATCATGCGGCATCTGGAGGATCATCTGCTGGAAAATGCCCTTTGTCTTGTTTTGGCTTATGGATCATTTTGGCTGGCGGAAGTCATTCACTTTTCGGGGGTCATTACAACCGTCATGGCCGGCCTGATGATCGGTAATTATGGCCGGCGGCTTTCCATGAGCAAAAAGACGACCCAAACCGTAGAAATATTTTTTGAATCGATAGATTTTTTAATCAATTCAGTCCTTTTTATTTTGATCGGCCTGGAGCTGCGAGAAGCGCAGGCCGGTTATGTGTGGATGACGGTGTTGGTTGCCGTTGGGGCAATGATGATAAGTCGCGCGGCAGTTTCTTATAGTTTCTATTGGTTGCTGAATCAGTGGGGTACAAAACGGCCTCAGAAATGGAAGCATATTCTCTTCTGGGGCGGCTTGAGAGGATCGATACCGATTGCTCTCCTGCTCCAAATACCCAACGAGGGTGTGCTAGAAACATTCCGCCCGTTGCTGCTGGTGGCGGGATTCGGTTGTGTATTCTTTTCCCTGGTCGTTCAAGGGACCACCATGGGACCGCTGATGCGCAGGCTCGGTATCGGGGCCGCGGCATAAACAGTCGAATATTAACACCGGATGTTTAAGCCAGAACGGGTCGGTTCCAGGTTCAGCGTTCAAAGTTTCCAACTATTGGAAACTGCCTTTCTTTTTCTCGGTCAACGCTTTTTGAATTGTCCATATCCATATTGACCTTCGGGAATGATACCTTCAAAATTAAAATATTCCAACGCATGATCATCCACCATGACGGCCAGTCTTTTGTCGGAAGGGTTTAAAGACGGCCCTTTGGGTATCGCCCAGGATTTTAAGACACCTTCTATCTCCAACCGAAAATCATAATGGAGCTGCCTGGCGTGATGTTCCTGTACAACAAAACGCATCATCAGATCGTACCTGTCGTTATCATGAATCTTCCGGATTTATGTCTGGACTCTCGCCTAAAAATGTATATTTTTTAAATTAAGTGTATAAAAAAAATAATTTCATCGCAAGATTCGGATAGAACTATTCTCCATATCGGTATTATATTTATGCCGGAAAAACAAGACACGTTCTCTTTATAAAAGATGCGGTGTATCATTCGGCATCCAACCGACGTAAAAGGAGAAAATAATGGACTTATCGGAACAGGCCTTATGGCAGGGTGTGTTAAAACGGGACAGCCGATATGACGGGATATGCTTTTATGGGGTCATATCGACCTTTATTTATTGCCGTTTGCACTGCCCAAGCAAAAAGCCCAAGTTTGAAAATGTGAGGTTTTTCTTTGGTAAAGAAGGTGCGGAAAAGGCCGGATTTAGACCGTGTCGGCGCTGCCGTCCCGATCAAGCCGGGGAACCGGGCACAAACGAAATCGTATCAAAAATACTTACAGTCTGCCGCTACATTGAAACCTGCGATTATGCCCCGAGATTAGACGAGCTTTCGCAAAAGGTAAACTTGAGTTCCTTCCATTTGCAGCGCATTTTTAAAAAAACTTTGGGAATATCACCGCGGAATTATGTGGATATGCACCGGCAACAGCGGCTGAAAAAGGCATTAAAAGCCGGCGATGGCGTTGCGCTTGCCATTTATGAAGCGGGTTATGGATCGAGCAGCCGACTTTATGAAATATCATCCCGTTATTTGGGGATGACGCCCAAGGCATATAAGGATAATGGCAAAGGGCAAAGGATTTACTATTCAATCGTAAAGTGTCCGTTGGGGCTTCTCCTGCTGGCAGCGACTAAAATGGGTATTTGTGCCGTTCGAATCGGCGATTCGCACAGAGTGCTCGTTGATGAATTGGAAAGTGAATTCAATAACGCTGAAATTGCCGAAGCGGATTCAAAATTATCTGAATGGGCCCAAATGCTCATCGATTATCTGGCGGGGAGCAGCCCATGGCCAACACTTCCCTTTGACGTCAAGGCAACCGCATTTCAACGAAGGGTATGGGATCGTCTCAGAACGATCCCCGAAGGGCAAACAATGTCTTACAGTGAAATTGCGGCTGCAATCGGTCAACCCAAAGCGACCCGAGCTGTGGCGCGCGCATGTGCAACCAATCCGGTCGCGCTGGTCATTCCGTGCCATCGGGTCGTTCCCAAAACAAAAGGTACGGGTGGATACCGTTGGGGGGCTGAACGAAAAAGAAAGCTGCTGGCGATGGAAAAGCAAAAAAGGCTCTCGTAATACACCGCTTCACCCATATGATTAAAATATGATATGACACTTCTGTGGGTTTAATCAATGCGGATAAGAAAAAACACTATCTTTATGGGTTCTTGCATGGTTTTTGCATAGTTTGCATAAGAAAAATGAGAAAAACGGGAATTTCTCGAACTTGCTGTTCAACATCAAATTAATTCTTTCATGAGGATGGCGGAAAAATGTTTACGCTGGTTATAACTGAAAACGAAAGCGTCAATGATTCGGTCGCTTGCAGATCCCAAGAAAAGCCCATTTCGGATGAGTATTACAGTGTTCAGTTCTTTATAAACGGCAAAGGGCCGGGATACCTGTTCAAATTACGAACTATTTCCTCAAACAGGCCCTGTATTCTTGTAAAACATGATTCCTCCGTGTTCAAAGAATTGAGAGTCGGCGACATATTGGACATGGAATATATTCCCCCCGAATCATTCGGTGTCGGTACACTTTTAAAAACCCGGATCACTTCAAAAATTCCCCATGACCGTTATTCGGGGCATTCTATTGTAGAGTTATCTGTCATCGATAATTAAATTATATTTTCCTTTCGAAGTGAAAATACGGCATAAGGTTATTCGGCAATAAAGATTCAGGCGTGCTTTTTCCGTCATTATTTTGACACTCAATTTTACACCATTCCTCCCGCATCGGGTTTGCTCTCTTTTTTTAATCACGGTAATTCGTTGAAATCGAGTATCCGCAGTCCATTTCTTGATTTCCCCAGGTAATAATTTGTCATTATTGGTTGTTGCTTTGAATTTAAATAATAACAGCATAAAATAATTGACTGATTTATACTTTTTCTTTAAATATAAATAACGCGAACTGCCAATTTCCTGGTGTTAATTGAACGGCCATTGAAACAAAAGGATTAAATAAAGAATGGGAAAAATGATGAAAGTGTATTTTGGTTTCGATGATACGGACACCCTTGACTCGCTCTATGGCACCGGCAAGCTTGTTCGATGGTTTCAAAATGACCTGCCGAAGGGTTGCGAATGCCGGGGCGTGATTCGCCAGCAACTTTACGTGTGCGATGAAATTCCATACACTTCTCACAACAGTTCGGCATGCATGATCGCCGAGTTTGCTGATCCGGATCTTTTGGATCTGGCGATCGAAAGCGCTGCAAACCATCTCAAAAAACATTTTGTTTCCGGGAGCGACCCTGGATTATGCGTGGCCACTGAATTCGATACATCACTAAATCGACTTATCGAGTTCGGGCATTTTTGCACCCATGGCGTATCCTCCCAAAAACAAGCGCTTGAAGCCGCAAAATCAGTTCATCTTTCCGGTCACGGCGGCACGAATGACGGTATTATCGGAGCGGCGGCGGCAGTAGGACTGACAGCATCGGGATGGTCCGGACGATTTATCGAATTGAATAATTTGCGAAGTTATCCGGAAACAATAAAGGTGTATGAATTAAGAAGCGACGGCATCAAGGTTGTCTCAATGGAAAGGGATGCGAAAATTCCCGCCCCCGATGATGTAGTGTTTACCAACGGATGGATTCGGCCGCGACTTTTAGGTCATCAACCGATTCTTTTTGTGCATCCCAAAGGCGAAGGGCGATGGGAAAATATGTATTTGAGACGAAAAACAAATCACCAGGAACTGCAGGCATGTGAGACGGACACGGTCAGTACCTGATGCAAATATCAAAAAACGTCAGAGACGACTCGAACATATATTACGTCTTTTCAGGTCGTGTTGTTATTTTGATAAATCTTAATAAAATTTAATAATTTTTCCACCTGATTTTTCATATATTCAATCCAGAAATCCAGAACCTCGCTGCCCTCCGGCGTCAGGTGGTAGACTCTTTTTGCCGGTCCGGCTCCTTGGGTTTGCCACTCCGATGAAACCAGGCCATTTTCTTCCAAATCTCTCAAATGACGATATATCATTCCCGGGGGCGCCTTGCCTTCTACAAAGCCGAATTGAGAAATTTCCTTTATGAGTTCATAGCCATATGAAGATCTGATCTTCAGCGCCATCAAAATCGAGGACTGAATATACCGCTCTGCTTTCTTGGCGCCCGGATGCCGTGCCTTTTTCGGTGTATTAGATGTTTTCCTTGACATATATCCTCTGAAGATATATATTCATCGTATAAATAGAACCTTTCAAATAATAGCATGGGAGAGGTAAAGATGGCAACTAAAATATTTGTTCGTGAAAGACGGAAGGTTGAAAAGGGCGAAAAGAAACCAAGGTTTCGCATCGTCGGTGTCAGCGGTTCGGACCTTAAGATTTACGTCAAGCATATCCGCAAAAAAGAACTCGATCAAATCAGCAAAGAATCCGGTGCCGGGATCGTATATTTGGAATCCGGGAAAGGCCATAAAAACGGCAGCGGGCAATAGGACCCCATTTATTATTCTTTATAAATGATGGTGCCGACATGCTCGCCTTCCAACGCTGCCGATATGTATTCCGGATGTCTTAATGCGTCGATGATTTGCAGCTCTTTCAAACACTTCGCCCTTTGCAGCAAAGTAAGTATCGGACGTTCGATGATTAAATCATCCAGGTCCAACGCGATGAGTTCCCGGGCAGAAATACGATCGTAGAATTTAAGATGGGTGACCTCTGATTCCGGAACTTTTTTGGGGTCTTTGTCAAAAAGCCCTTTCTCATCTTTTAAAAATATCAGAGATCGGGCTCCGATATTTTCCGCCAGAAGAAAAGCACCGCAATCTGTTCGATGAGGCGGTATTGAGCCGTGTTCGGCGGGGTGCTCGAAAAAACCGTAAGGTGGTATTCCGTAAGTAATGGGCATATAACCCTGGCGGCAAAACATGGTTAATTGTTCTAAGTTGTCGCCGTGGCCAATCTTTACGCCCCCATGTTTTGCCAACAGAACCGAAAGCATTTCTGCGTTTTGCCAGGAAACCTTATCCCCCAATTTAGACAATACGCCGGTCGGCATCCCAAGATCTACGCCGATATTATAGACATGCCGTGCCCGGGTTCCTCCGCCGGTCATCAGCAAAATCCTGTGCTTGTCTTTTGCTTTGATCAGAGCATCAAGAATGGGAAATAAAGCGCTTCCTCCCCGGTCCATGATGCTTTGTCCGCCGATTTTGATAATATTAATTTCAGGATGCATCCGGAAATATTCGGTTGCCTCGGTCTGCCTGAGCAATGTCTTGCTGACTAAAGATTCTCCCATCAACGGAGAATCGATGTGGAGCCTTCCCTTTTCGCGGTCTTCTTTGATCAATTTCGCCATTTTTTACCTGCTCTCGTTCTTGAATCCGCATTTTCATTCTAAGTTTAAATAAAACCGTAATAATCTATAACTCAATAAGCAAATTTACAGTAATTATCAACCTTTTTGAGTTTGATGGATTCAAATTCGCCGGTGAATCGAAAACGCATATTATTCCCGGACAGATCAATACCTTAAAATTTTAGAGTAAAATTAGATGTACGTGTTGACAAAGTGCGGTTCCCGGTAAACACGTAAAATTAAATTCGTTGATTATGTTCCCGAATCATTGCTGCGAATGATACGCGGGATTTGGAGGACTTCTTTTCTTCTTTCAGAAAAAAGAGAATTTTGCGCGCTGTTTGTTGTCCGATACCCTCGGTCTGAGCCAGATCGTCAACGCTTGCTGCTTCGATGCGTTTGACCGATCCGAACCGTCGCAAAAGAGATCTTCGGCGCTTTTCTCCGATACCGGGGATGCGATCCAGACGTGAAGCGATCGTCGTCTTTAAAAGCAGTTTTTGTTGATATGTGACGGCAAACCGGTGCGCTTCATCACGAAGCCGCATCAACAGGAGCTGTTCGGCGGAAGATTGCTCCAACACCACGGCTTTCTTTTTCCCCGGCAAATAAATATACTCAACGGCGTCATTCCGCCTTTTATCCCTGTCTTTTGCCAAGGCAAGCACATCGATGCCGGCAATATTCAGTCGGCTCATCGCCCGCCGGGCCGCTTCGAGCTGGCCTTTCCCGCCGTCCAAGACGATCAGATCCGGCAGATCGTTCTCATCCACGCCATGCCTTAACCGGCGTAAAACAGCCTCATGAATGGCGGCATAATCATCTCCGACGGTTACCGATTGTATTTTAAACCGACGGTAACGGGCTTTATCCGGTTTGCCGTCTTTCATTGCTGCTTTGGCGGCAACAATGGCATCTCCCTTAAAATGGGAAACATCAAAGCATTCCATATAACGAGGCATATGCTTGAGTCCCAGTTGTTTTTTAAGATTCATCAAGGCTACCAGCGTTTGCCCTTCACCTTTTCGAGACTGATGCAGCGACAGTCGTGCATTTCTTTGGCTCGTCCTTAACAGCGTCCTTTTGCCTTTTGTTCTCGGAACGACAATACGAACCGTTGCATCCTTTCTTTCTGATAAAACTTCTTCCAAGGCGTTTTGGTCATCAATGGCAAAGGGTAGCCAGATCTCATCGGGAATAAAATGTTCCCGGCTGTAATACTGATTCAAAAACGAAGCCAACCGGTCTTTTTCCGAAAATTCCTCTGCCGCCTCAAAAGACAAAGCCCTTCCGCCGATCACTCTCCCGTGCCTTAAAAAAATTAAATATACCACGAGAGAATTGCGCCTTCGAAAACAACCCAGCACATCCGCATCGATATCGGTTTCAAAAATGACGGTTTGCGGTTCAAGGGTTTGCTTGACGGCTTCGATCTGATTTCTTAGCCTTGCCGCTTCTTCAAAATTAAGATCGCCGGAAGCTTTTTCCATACGCTGTCGAAGCGAATTCAGTAGTTCCAAGTTTTTGCCTTGAAGAAAGCTCACGGCATCTTCCACATGGCGGTGATAGTCTTCGGCAGGAATATCGTATACGGAAGACGCCGGGAACGTGCTGATCTGACATAACAGGCAGGGACGTTTGTGTCGGGCCGGATCATGATCCGAACAGGTTCGCAGTTTAAAATAACGGTTCATTATCCGGAGCGTTTCGCGAAGTGCCCGGGCTGCAGGATATGGACCGAAATACCGCGCGCCGTCTTTTTTTACCCGCCGCGTTACTTCAAGGCGGGGATAAATTCGGTCAAGATCCAAACGGAGATAAACAAATGTTCCGCCTTCTTTCAGTTTGATATTGTACCGAGGTTTATGACGTTTAATGAGTTCGTTTTCCAGTATCAGCGCTTCTTTTTCGTTTTCAGCGACCACCGTTTCAACATCTGCAATTTCCTGTGTCAAAAAAGGAATTAAAGCCCGCTCCTCCTTTGTGCCTGCAAAATACGTCTTCAAACGGTTGCGGAGGTTCTTGGCTTTTCCGATGTAGATGATATTTCCGGCTTTATCTCTCATCAGGTAAACGCCGGGCGCGTCGGGCGATATTTTTATTTTTTCTTTTAAACGCGTTTTCTTCATTTGATCCTAACTGCTATTTCGAGTCAACCACCACCCGCAAAGCGAATGGCTTGAATTTTCGGCCATAGGCCGAAAAGGCAAAAGCACGTCAGTGCTTTCGACGTTGAACTTGCATCCGGGTGCAAAGCACCCGGTTTGTCTTGCAAGAATCAATCTATATCGTTTTCGAGAACCAGCCGGAAGCGCGGTTTGCCGGTGCGAAGCTTTTCCATGGCATCATTGACCTTGGACATGGGGAGTGTTTCGGTTATCGGGCCGATACCGTGTCTGGCGGCGAATTCCATCATGGTTGCCATGGTTGCAGGACTGCCGAGCGGGGATCCTCCGATGGATTTCTGGCCGATGATAAGCGGGAATATGGTTGCAGAGACCGAAGGTGCAGCCCCGACGATATGGAGTTTGCCTCTTGGCCGAAGGGCGTTGATATAACCATCCCAATTCAGGTCGACATTGACTGTAACCAAGATCATATCCAGGGAATTGGCCAGTTTGTCGAGTGAATCCGTGTCGCGCGTGCTCACGAAATGATGAGCGCCGAGATCTCTGGCTTCAATCTCCTTGTCGGGGCTGGTTGAAAAAGCAGTGATCTCGCATCCCCATGCACTAAGAAATTGAAGGGCCATGTGTCCCAGGCCGCCGATACCGACGACGCCGACGCGGTCGGTCGGCTGGATGTTGTTCTGAATGATGGGATTGAACACCGTAATACCGCCGCAAAAAAGCGGACCCGCAGAGGCGGCGTTAATTCCCTCCGGTAGCGGAATGACCCATACCTTATCCGCCCGCACTTTGTTGGCAAAACCGCCATGACGTCCTATAATGGTGCCTTCGGCGGTTGGACAAAGGTTGTAATTTCCGGACATGCACTCGCTGCATGTCATGCAGGACCTGGAAAACCACCCCAGGCCCACAGTTTGCCCTAATTTGAGATGTGTGACACGTTCGCCGACTGCCCCGATCTTGCCGATGATTTCATGTCCGGGAACCAGGGGATATTCGGTCATTTGCCAATCATTGTTCAACATACTCAGGTCGCTGTGACAGACGCCGCAAGTGCGGATGTCGATTTCAACCTGATCGGTTCCAAGCTGTCCGGGATCGTATTCAAAAGGGTCGAGTCTTCCCCCGGCTGTATTTGCTGCATATGCCTTTATTGCCATGGTTTTATCCTCCTGAATAAAAATTTGTTGTTGAACCGTTTAAACTTCAAATCGTCGCATATCTGACATTCAACATAACGCTTGCATCAGCAAAGTCAATTGGTTCTTAATGGGACTTTTTTTCTTTCGCAATTAAAAGTCAACGACCATAAAGGCCTTCGATGAATATAAAAGTGTTTTATGTTTCACGAAAGGGCATTGAAATGCCACATTGTGGTCTTATGTTTAAAAGAATGGTACCGTAACGCAATGGATGATAGAACGAGTTCGTCAAGGGTCAATTGATCGTTTTTTATAAAGAAAACGGTGGGCATTATGAAAGTTAAAAATTTTATGAATCCCGATGTGATAACCGTAGAGACAAAAACGTCCATTCTGGAAGCCCAAAATATCATGAGAGAAAAGCGTATCAAACGGTTGCCGGTTATGGATAAAGGAAAGCTCATCGGTCTTGTGACCAAACATATGATTTTGGAAGCTTCACCGTCATCCGGAACCAGTTTGAGTATATGGGAGCTCAATTATCTTCTGACAAAAATGACGGTAGACAATATTATGGTCAAAAATCCGATCACTATTCCTTCGGATTATCCATTGGAACAAGTCATATGGCTGGGGAAAAAGCAAGGAGTATCCGGTTTTCCCGTGGTGGATGACGGCAAATTAGTTGGGATTATCACCGAACATGATATTTCCGGCGTGCTTTCAGAAGTTCTGGGATTGGAAAGTCAAGGGGTTCGGATTACCATCGAGAGTTTGGGTAATAAGTTGGGTGAGCTGAGAAAAATAATCGGCGTATTGGACGATCACGCAACGCCGCTTTTGAGCATCGTGAGCATTCCCGGGAAAAAAAAAGGCGATTGGGTCATCGTGTTGAGAGCTCAGGCCCGTAAAGCCGATGGAATCGTAAAGGATCTGGAGACATACGGGTTCAAGGTTACGTATTTGAATCCATAGCATTTGCCGGGTCATACCAGATCAATTAAGTAAATCAATATCCAACCTGAAGATTCGCAATGATTTTCATCCAATATTCCGGTAAAACATGCCGGTGGCTATAATGCTTGACTTCGATATCGAACTATTCTATCATATATTCTAAATTAATTACCAACGAAAGGGCAAAACTGTCGAAAGGCAGTGACGCAAAGCCACGGGTCAAAAGCTTAAAAAGCCATGATCGCCGGGCTACCGAAAGTACCGGAAAACGCCTTCATACAATTGGTACTGGGGCGTTTTTTTTTAAGCTCATCGGCAAATGAGCCGACCTCCCGTGGTGTGTCGCCCCAATACAGGGAGGTCCCCATGACAACCACCGGATTTTTACCAACGATTGCCGCAAGCCCGTTTCTTTCCGTCTTCTTATGGATCGTTTTAATCCTTGCCGCCATGTATTTGGCGCGTAACCCATTTCATCGTTGTATGGCATCTTTTAGCCTGATTATTCGAAATAGTTTAAGGCTTTTTGCCGCTTCGGTTAAATCGGCTGAAAAGCGTTTGAACGATCGGAACCGGGATGTGTTGCTCAGTGCCGGGCGCCAACATGCCGAACGTTGTGTGGAGAGGGAGTTCGAACGCATCAGTACCGCGGTACAACGAAACATGGAGGGGTATCCCCAACTTCAGCGCCGGTTAAACGAGAGTCTTGTCAAGCTGGACGAAGATTACCGCAATAGCGTTGAAATCCCTCAGACGCTGCCTGACTGGGTTAAGGTAATAAAAGCGATTGCGAGTATCCGGCCCGCGAGTGACCCTGTTGTCGGGAATATGCTTGAAGATATTCATCAAACGATTTCCGAACAACACATAAAAGCGCTCGAACAATATCGCACGGAAGCGTCAAAGCGTCATGCGATCCTTAACAAAATGCTTCCCTTGTGGCGCGGCATGAAAAAAACCCTCGGCAGTTTGGAAAAATCTTTGTCTGATTTGAACTTTCGGGCCAAACGGATCGATCGTTACATCGACAACTATGAACAGATTCGCGAACAGACCGATACGGCCATGGGGACCCTTTCTTCTTCTTCGCTGACCCAGTTCTTCATATCCGGCGCGGTTCTTATGGTCGCTCTCGGCGGCGCCATAATTAATTTTAATCTCATCGCTTTGCCCATGTCTGAAATGGTGGGCGGCGCCAGCTATATCGGCCCGTACAAGACCTCAAATATCGCCGGCCTGGTCATTATCTGCCTTGAGATTTGTACCGGCATATTTTTGATGGAGTCGCTGCGTATCACACGCCTTTTTCCCATCATCGGCAGCATGGATGATCGCATGCGCATGATGCTGTTCTGGATGGCCTTGACCTTGTTGACCATTTTGGCCGGCGTGGAGTCGACACTGGCTTTTATGCGTGACCGCATCGCAGCCGATATGGAGGCATTGCGTCAGAGTCTGGCAGGCGTAACGCCCGGTTCGGTAGCCGGGAGTATCATTCCAACCGTCGGACAGATGGTGATGGGTTTTATCTTGCCGTTTATACTCACCTTTGTGGCCATACCTCTGGAATCCTTTGTGGCATCTGCACGAACCATTTTGGGTCTAATCGCAGCCTGGATGCTACGGTGTTTGGCCTTTATATTGCGACTGACCGGCCATCTGGGTTATTACGTCGGGAGATTGACGATAAATGTGTACGATCTGGCTATTTTTCCGGCACTTTGGCTGGAAGGTATTGTATCGCGCAGGCTGTTTCGGACGCATACCAGAGACAATGCTCAGGATACGGAGGAGACAGTCGGTTCAGGAAGCATAACTTCTGTGGATCCACTGGTTGAAAACAAGGAGATGGCAAAATGAAACCTTTTAGATTTTGGATCATCGGTCTACTAATTTTATCGTCGGGTTGTACACATCAGTCGAACCATTCAAAAGGGGTTTACATGCTGCTGGATACATCCGGGACCTATGCGGTGGAGTTGAATAAAGCCCGTTCGATCATCAACTATCTCCTGGGGACGTTACAGCCCGGAGACACGATGGCGGTGGGTCGTATCGATACCGGCAGTTTCAGTGAAAAAGACATCGTCGCCAAAGTTACATTCGATGCCCGGCCATCGATGGCCAACAACCAGAAACGTGTTTTTCAACAGAAAGTCAGAAAGTTTGTAACAGGGGTTCGAAAAAGCAGCTATACGGATATTTCCGGCGGCATGCTTCAGGCCATTGAATATCTGAATGAAGCCGGATCAGGCAATAAATATATATTGATATTTTCGGATCTTAAGGAAGACCTGGCAAAGGGATATGTCCGGGATGTTCCGTTTGCGCTGTCCGGATTCCATGTCATTGCACTTAACGTGACGAAACTGCGCGCTGACAATCAGGATCCGAAGAAGTATCTGTCCCGCGTCGACGACTGGCGTGAAAAGACAGAAAAAGGCGGCGGCACGTGGCGGGTTATAAATGATTTGGAGCGGCTCGATAACCTCTTGTAAAAAAGATAAATTGTCCGTACGTGTTCACGAGACATACACAGTGAACACATACGGGTATTAACATGCAGCCGGCTTGTCCCGGTACTTCAACGGGCTCTTTCCCTGCACTTCAATAGGATCCGGCTGTAAGTTTATAAATACGCACCTGGACGAGTATGTTTTCGCATTCACCCGCTCAAGGTCAGAGATCTTCAAAATGATATAGCAGAAAAATCCTCATTTATTTATGGACGGAAGATAGATAACCGTTTCAGTCCAGCAGCCGAACTGCGCAAAAATCCCTCGATTTTTCAAATTCGGACATCAACAACCGGTTGACAACACCGTTATCATCAGGTATCTGATTTTTTGCAATCGATTAACAAAAAATTACAGAAACGCTTTTTCATAATAATTGATGAATTCGTAAAGAGCCGAATTTATTTCCGCCATCAAACGAGAAAGGAGAAATTTATGGGTCGTCGGCACAATGAGGCTAAAATAAAGGAAAGCTTAAAAAATCGAAGTCTGGGGAACAAGATTGCACAAATAACAAATCTTTTCGGAAATGCCGCAAACGAGAAAACAGATATGTTGAGCATCTGGAATTATATATGGGCTTTTGCGTTATTCTTTTTTTGCTTTGCCACATCCGGCTATGCAATGGATGTTACGCTCCAATGGACCCCAGAGAATGCGCCCAATTTGGCAGGCTACAAAGTTTTTTGCCGTCAGGAAGGACAACCCTACCAATACACCCATCCATATTGGGAAACCATTGATTCCACATGTACCATTTATGATTTGGATAGAACGAAAACGTATTATTTTGTAATAAGAGCCTTCGATACCAAAGGGTATGAAAGTAACAATTCCAACGAAGTGTCTCTTAAAGCAAAAACGATACCCAGTAATTAGCCAAAGCATTTTTTTTTAATTTGCGCAAGCGTTTAACGAACAACATAAGACGGCGAAATATTATGAGAAGAAGTGAAAGAGAAATCACCGACAAAAGCGCCATAGAAGAAATTATTTCAAGATCGAAGGTCTGCAAACTGGCCATGTGTGAGGGGGACGTCCCTTATATCGTTCCGATGAGTTTCGGCTTTAAAGATAACACACTTTACTTTCACAGTGCGCCGAAAGGAAAAAAGATTGATATTCTTGAAAAAAATCCTAATGTTTGCTTTGAATTCGAAATACTTACCCAGATTATCCAGTCCGCCAAAGCATGCAAATGGGGAATGAAGTATAAAAGTGTTATCGGGTTCGGCACCGCTGGTTTCATCACTGACGATGACCTGAAGCGGGAGGCTTTTGATACCATTATGAACCAATATTCGGATGAATTATTTTCATATGAGGAAGTATCATTAAGATCTGCTATAATCATAAAAGTTGAAATTCATAGTATGACCGGAAAACAGTCTGACATTTAAATGACAAAATTATTCGTTGGCGCAGCCTATTGCCAATAATAACATCAGAAAAAGGCTGGGAAAACCAGCGTTGATAAATACCGCGGAGGCGTTATGGATAAACCGGTGCTGATAAAAAACGTCACTTTTTCGGAGCCCCATAATCTTGAAGAACTGGTGGCTTATGAAGATGGACGTGTTGTGAGCCGAACCTTCGCTCAAAATTCATCCGTAAGTTTAACCTTGTTCTCATTTGACAAGGGAGAAGGGGTGAGCACACATACCGCGCCCGGTGATGCAATGGTACAAATATTAGATGGTGAGGCGGTCGTTAATATCGGCGGAAAAGAAATGACTGTCGCAAAAGGGCAGGTGGTTGTAATGCCGTCGGACGTCCCCCATTCCGTTACCGCTGAAAAGCGATTTAAGATGCTGCTGACCGTGGTAAAAAGACCAAAAGGTATCCAGCCAATCTAAATGAAACCCAGGAACTCCGCTAGTTTTTGCAGCTCAATTCTTTTCAAAAACAGGCCTTCAGTAAATTTAAGGCCCAGATTTAATAATAGGATCTCTATCACACAAAACACCGTTTGATCCGTGCTAACCATTCCTATCTGCCCCTTTTCAACATCTATTTACTTTCATTGAAATCCTATTCGTTTTTGCTGGATACGAGAATGTTTCATTTCATCTAATTTCCTTCCGTGCCTTGACATTGTTGTTTGTATAATTACAATAATTTATACAAGTTTGATAATATTGGCATTGTTGTTGCCGACGCTGCTAATAATTACACACCATTTTGATTTAGATAATATTCGAAGGAGAATCATGACATGACGGTAAAAACGGATCGCGGCACATTAAAAAGAAAAATCATGGTTATGGAACAAGCGCTCGAGCAGGGCAGGCAATCCCGTAAGTCGGTACGCGATGCCGAAAACACGGCAAGTGCGCTGTTAAATGCGACTTCGGAGTCCGCGATTCTTATCAATGCAAAAGGAGTCATTCTCGCTGTCAACGAAGCTGCGGTTCGCCGGCTGGGTAAGCTCAATGCCAACATCATCCGCAAGGATATAAATGATGTCCTCCCTGCGGATGCCGCGATGCAAATAAAACAAAAGACCGATGAAGTCATCCGCACGGGCGACCCCGTTCGGTTTGAAAGTGAAAGTGACGGGCTGTCCTATGCCAATACGGTCTATCCGATATTTGACAGATCCGGGAGTGTCGAAAAGTTGGCGATTTACACAATGGACATTACCGATCAAAAACGGACCATGGAGGCGCTCAGGGAAAGCGAAGAAAGATTTCGGAGCATCAGCTCTTCAGCCCAGGATGCACTGATAATGATGAACAGCACCGGGAATATCTCCTATTGGAATGAGGCCGCCGAAAGAATTTTCGGGTATACGAGAAAAGAGGCCATCGACAAGGACTTGCACAGGCTATTGGTTCCGAAAAAATACCTCGATATTTTCATGAAAGGGTTCAAGAATTTTAAAAATACCGGTCAAGGCAGCGCCATTGGAGAAACCATTGAAATGTCGGCACTCAGAAAGGATGGAACTGAATTTCCCATGGAGCTTTCCTTGTCTTCTTTTCAACTCCGGAATCAATGGTATGCTTTAGGTGTGGTTCGGGATATTTCCGATCGAAAGCTTGCAGAAAAAGAACGGCTTAAAAAGGAAAAACTGCACGGCGTAATCGAGATGGCCGGGGCTGCCTGCCACGAATTGAATCAACCCCTCCAGATCGTGTCCGGGTATTATGAATTATTACTAAATGAAATCCCGGCTGATCATCCTTTTATTGAAGAACTCAACCTTATCAGAGACCAGATAGAAAAAATGGGCCGGATTACCCTAAAAATAATGAAGATCACAAAATACAGAACCAAGCCTTACATCAAAGGCAGCATGATCATCGATATCGATAAATCTTCGGATACCCATGCATGAGGAAATAAGTGGTTCCCGATATGCTATTATTTTATTGAAATAATCACCTCTTCTTCTCTATGAATGATGTTATTCGGTTTTGAAACCGTCTCTTTTTTTTGCAGGCAAATCCGTCTTAATTGATATCCTTCTTCCAGATGCTTGGCCAGAGATTCTTTGATATGTTGCTGAACATTGTGATGATTATAAAAGGATAGTTTTTTGCGAACGGCTACGGTCTCTTTGATCTCGCAATGATTCCCGGATGTATGCAAACGGTCTTCGACCTTGTTTCCGTCGGATAAAAAGATATGCGAGATCTCCTCCAGTCCTCTTTCCAATCGCTTGTGTTCCATTGACAATGCCGTTCCTTAAGCTTTCCTAAAACTCCTCCTCATCGTCTAAAAAGGAATCCCTCGAATTTGCGGCAATCGCTTCGATCATCTGTGAATAATTGGATTGAGAAGCATACGCGGGAAGTTCCTCTGTTTCCGAGTCCTGCGGTTCATCATCGGAAAGCGCCGCCATCTCGGAGACAGTTTGTGCTGGTTCATCCTCGGAATATTCTTCCATCTCGGCGTCCGTCATATCATCATCGTACAATTCCTCCGCTTCCGAGGCCGCCGGTTCATCATCTGAAAACGATTTTATCTCCGAGGCCGGTGGTTCATCCTCGAAATATTCCTCCACTTCAGCGTCCGTCAAATCATCCTCAAACAATTGTTCCCTGTCTGAAGCCGGCGATTCCTCCTCAGGCAATTCCCGGGCAATATCGATATATTCCTCTGTCTTTTGTAAGATGTCTTGCGGTGCGCTTGAGTCATTGCGGTATTCATGCATGGGAGCTGCATCCAATCGAAGGATCTCATCTGCCAGATTTTCGTAATCCTCATGGCCGATGGAGTGTTTATCATAATCTCCCACCGGCAATCCAAAATCAGCGGTTTCTCTGAGACGGATATTGTATCGAATCACCGTTTCGAAAACATTGCTTTGAAATTCCGCTTTCACCTTTTCTAAAACAATTCTGGAATAACGGGTTCTGCGGTCAAACATGGTAATCAGCGCTCTAGATCTAATGTCATGGCCGATTTTGTCTTTAAGCAAGATGATAATCTCCAACAGTTTTGAAACGCCGCGAAGAGAAAAAAGGCTCATATCGATGGGAATAATCACTTCTTCGGAGGCGCGAAGCGCATTGAAGCTCAGATGCCCGATGCTTGGGGGACAATCAATGACAATATAGTCATATTTTCCTTCAAGGGGCTGAATCGCCTGCAACAGTCTGTTTTCCCTGCCCTCCAGCCCGGAAAGTTCTTGTTCGAATGCACTGAGGATGATGTTCGAAGGCGCAAGATCGAAGTTTTCTCTAATGGACCACAAAATATCCTCGATTGCCAAGGGCTCATCTTTATTTGGCGTGACAACATCATATATGCTTTTTTCAAGTTCGCCGGGCTTTACGTTCAGTCCCATGGTAGCATGGGCCTGGGGGTCAAAATCGATAAGCAGCACCTTCTGACCTTTTAAAGACAACGAGGATGAAAGATTAATGGCCGTTGTTGTTTTGCCGCATCCGCCTTTTTGATTCGCGCTCGCAATAACTCTCATGAATTTCCTCCTTTTATCCTTTTGGTGAATAAAGATTCTTTCATACATTAGACGAAATGATTTTTCAAGGAAAAATACGATATATAGTATTTTTTTGCGGTTATTATACCAGTTATTGTATTTTTAACGTTATAACGATCGAGTTTTGTTATCGGATATGGGGATTGGCTGTCGAGATTCTTGTTGTTTCAGTGATCAGGATTTTAAGAGGGGCAAAAAGGCGTTTTGGGACATACTGGGGCTGCATGGGACAGGCCGGTGTCATTTGCCGAAACTTCGAGGATCATTTTATCTTCAGAACCGAAATGATGGCAAAGCGTTTCGAAAATTTCAGCACCATGTTTAATGAAATAGCAATTCTTAAAAACACTGTGACCAACCATGCCTTCGGCCGTCATATGGGAGAGCATGTCTTGAAGCGGTTTATAGAATTCTCCCACAAAGATTTGGGGCTTGTAGTAACCGATGCCGAGCTTCTTCTTAACAAACGTAATGGCGTTTTCAAGGTTTGTGCCGACACCGCCCTTGAAATAAATGTCGGCTTCGGTGGTTTCAGAAAGAATTTCCTGTCTTTCCAGTAAATCATTTCGGCCCAAATGGGCGGCGAAATCGACGTGTGAATAAATGTCCACCCCGGGAATCTTCCAATATACGGCGCCGCACAATAACCCGAGATCGGATGCTGTTTTGGATACAAAAGACATAATGCTTCCGGCGCTGCCGCCGGTCAGAATACCACAGATACCGCCGTGAAAATCCTTGAATGACTTGATACTGTCGATGATTTCTTTTTGAGTATCGGCATCGACGCTCCCTGCGGTACCGTATATTGCCGCCAATTTCCTCGAACTGAAGGCTTCATGGAATGACGGGATCACCGAAGACCGCATAAAGAATCGCTTGTATAAGACCAGGTCGCCTTGCAAGGGGCTCTTCCAGAAAATCCTGACACCCATATCCTGGAGCGTATTCATAAAGACGAGGTGTTCCGACTTGAAAAAGTATTCTTCTTCAGGGGCTCTTCTGAACGTCAGGTCGCTGAGAAGCCCGAGATCTGCGGCTACGATGAGATATGATGCAAGGCGACGGTTCGGGAAATCCTGCAGGATCAATGTGGTGTTGGATTTAAGCTCATGGAGCAATCGATCATATCGGTCATTCAGTTTGATGAATTCTTGCGCTTTGGTGTCATTCACGGCAAGGATGGTTTTATCGTTGACGGTCTCTTCGGTGTAAAGTTTTTCCAGCAGATCGCTGTTCAAGTCAATATAGTACTTTCTGTTGATGTTTTTTTGGGATGAAGCGGGTTTGTAAACTTCAAAGTGCGCGAGCTCTTTGACAAAGTCTTTTTCCCCGCCGACAAATTCGAGGTAGATGATACCGTTGGTGTGCCGGCTGCCCACCCTCGCATCCGCGTGTTCCGGATCTAAAATATACATTTCGTTCTGCTGGGTAAAGAGCGTAGTATGGGTTATGACGCCGCTTTCGGCCGGTACGATGACCTGATCCACCTTTTGTTCCGGCTGGACAAAATAGAGGTCTTCACGGGGGATTATTTTTTGAACGGCCGCCTTAAGATATGAAGGTGTCAGCACTCTGGGGTTGGGAAGATGTACAAAAGGCATTACCGGTACCGCTAAAATGCCTTCTTCAAGCACCCTGGTTCCTTTCGGGACAATGATGATGCGATTTGAAATCAGGTTGATGAGTTCCTGTGCCGTATATTTGAGTTTGGGATTTCTCAAATAAATCTTGCTGACTTTAAGGCCGGGTATCATTAACCGGTCAATGGTCAGGCCCATGGCATATTCGGGGATATAAAACCAGAATTTCGCTTCATAGACGACCTTGTTCCCCTTGAGTTCAAAAACGCCTTGCTTCTCCTGATTAATCCCGAGCCTGGCTTTTGTACTGTGCAAATCCGTAGTCAGGCAATCCTGATGACATAAAAAATACTCCATTTGCTCATCTTCAAGGTCTACGGTGACTTTGGCAATAACCGCTGTGTCATCGGCATGAATGATTTGTTCGATTTGACAATCAGGACTTTCATTTAAGGACATCATAATGCTCCGATAATATGGGACCGACTTAAGTTCCGTCATTTAATTTAGATATTAATGATATCACAAAGCGCCATTTCTATCAATTGACTATCTTTGCCAGAATTTTAGGTATCCTTCTGTCGGTTTGATTTTTCTGAAATATTTGATATGCTGTTTATGTATCGGGATCGTTCGCCATCATTTTCACTTCTCGAGAGCAGCCGCGGTGACGGTCAATGGTTTTTCCGATTTTGCCGCACATTGCCGGCGATTTTGTTTGTGCTTAAGGACATAAAATCATGAATATCACACACCTGAAATTAAGAGAAATACAAGCCCCTATTGTCCAAAATCGTGAAAGACGTTTGGGCCAAGGATGGCGCACTAAACATCAAGATGATCAAAGAAACCGACAGGGAGTTGTTTTTTGACGTGACATATTGCGGATATGCCCGGATTTATGAAAAAATGGGGCCTGTTTTGTCGTGCATCCGGGATTTCTCATTTATAACCGGATTTAACCCGCAAATCGAATTAAACAGAACCCAGACCATTATGGAAGGCGCGAAATACTGTGATTTTCGTTTTAAAAAAGTAACATTTTCAGTATGATGAGCACTCAATCCAAAACCATCCTGGTTCTGATCCTGCTCGGAGCGGTTGATGTTTTAATTCCGATACCCATTATCGGTTTGATCTTGATTTACGTGGTTATCCAAAAGCCTCCATGGTTTCAGGATCTTGTCAAAGACATTTACCGGCTTCAATAAAGCGATTTCGAACGAATACGGATCAGCGTGGCGATGTGGGACCCAGTGATACGAAACAGGAGAAGAAACGATTAAACATTTTGTTTTGGTGTATTTCTCCGATTCTGTTTCTCGTTTTTCTGCGCCTTTACTGGATGCTTTTTCAATTTGTATACGGCACCTTATTTCTTTTTCTTTTGGGAAAACAATTTAAAGGGATCATTGCCGTGGTCGCGTTGGTTTCGTCGATACTATTTAGCGGCTTTACCTTTTCGTACATCTACAAGCAATTCAAAAAACACCTTATCGACGGATGACGAACTTTCAATTGTTGCCTCAAAAATAGTCCGGTTTACGGCATATAACATAAGGCGGTATCAAAATGCCTGAAATATTAATTACCAGAAAAGTGTTCAGAGATGCCGTAGATCTATTGGAACAAGAACGGCACACCGTTGACATCAACGACACGGACAGAATTCTGCCGACCCGTGAACTGATAAAACGCGCGCGCGGAAAGGCAGGCCTTGTTTGCCTGCTCAACGACAAAATCGACGCGTCGGTTATGGACGAACTGCCGTCGATTAAGGTGATTTCCAATATTGCCGTGGGGTATGACAATATCGATATTGCCGGAGCAACCGAGCGAGGCATCATGGTGACCAACACGCCGGGCGTGCTCACGGAAACGACGGCGGATTTGGCGTTTGCGCTGCTGGTCAGCGCTGCGCGCAAAGTCCCGGAAGCGGATCAATACACAAGGGGGGGGAAATTCAAAAACTGGCAGCTCATGCAGGTGCACATGGGGGTGGACATTTATGAAAAGACACTGGGCATCGTCGGGATGGGCGCTATCGGACAGGCCGTAGCCAGAAGAGCAAAAAAAGGCTTCGACATGCGAATCGTTTACCATAGTTCATCCAGAAATGAAAGAGCCGAGAAAGAATTTGAAGCAAAATTTGCAGCATTCGAGGAACTCCTTGCCGTCAGTGATTTTATCAGCATTCACGTTCCCCTGACGAAGAAGACAAAACATATGTTTTCTACCCAGGAATTTAAAAAGATGAAACATACCGCCATTCTGATCAATACTGCCAGAGGACCGGTGGTGGATGAAGCGGCCCTGGCCGAAGCCCTCAAGGACGGTCAGATCAGAGGTGCGGCACTGGATGTGTTCGAAGAAGAGCCTGCCGTTCATCCGGGACTTATCAAACTTAAAGAAAACGTGGTCTTGACGCCTCATATCGGAAGCGCTTCCATTGAGACAAGACTCCGAATGGCAAAAATGGCGGCTTTGAATATGGTGGAAGCCTTGAAAGGAAACCGTCCGCCCAATTTGGTCAATGAAGCGGTGAACCAAAGGAAAAATCTTGCAAAGGAAAATAAATGGAATCAAACACATTCGCCCGTAAAAAAATAATTATCCGTCTGCTCTATACCGTATTCTTTTTTATTGTATTTGAAATTCTGAAAATTATCATCCAGGTTTCCGTTTTATTTCAATATGTTTATCTTCTGATTTCAAAAACATACAACAATCCGGTCAGAAATTTTACAAACAAGGTTTCGATTTATGCCTATAGGGTGTTAAGATACGTAACCTTGAACGAAAACGAAAAGCCGTATCCGCTTCATGATTTTCCCGAAGAAATTGAGTTGCCGGAGGGAGAAGTGTTTTTCGAATAAAGTTCTAAAAATTTTCATGTCGGACAATTTCGCCGTTTACCAGGTAGATAACCTCTTCGGCAATGTTGGTGGCATGGTCGGCAATGCGTTCGAGATGACGGGAGATTAAGAGCAGGTTAATCAAATGCTCTCCCTGTTCGGGATTTTTTTTGACGGCATTTTTCACCATTCGGTGAACGTCACCGTTCATCTTATCGACCTCATCATCAAGGATGCATACCTTTGCGGCGATATCCGTATCCAGATTTACCAGGGCATCCAGACTTCTCTTTAGCATGAACTGCGTCTTGGCCAGCATTTCGGAAAAGTCAAAATCAAAGCCAAATCGTTGTTTTTTCTTTGAAAGATAGTTTATGCCGCGTGCGATATTTACGGTTTCATCGGCGATTCTTTCCAGGTCGTTGTTGATTTTGATGACGGTGGTGATAAAGCGAAGATCCACGGCAACCGGCTGATATAGCGCCAGAATTTTCAAACAATCTTCCTCGATATCGACTTCCATCTCGTCGATTTCATAGTCTCCGTTGATGATCTTTTTTGCAATGACGGCGTCTCGAGTTTCAATTGCTTTAATGGATAGTCGAACCCGATCTTCCACGATGCCGCCTAAAGAAAGAATCTTCTTTTTTATTTTTTCCAACTCTTTATGAAAATGTTTGGTCATAATGTTACCTTCATGAAATAACGACGTTTTCTACTTTAAAGCAGGAAATCGGTGTTTTAAAAACCAAATCCCTAAAGATCTAAATAAGCATACCATATCTTGAAAAGAATTGTCAGGAGAATATTTAAGGGCTTGAAATAATAGATTCCCATGGGTTAATATAATATCAATTTCGCGGAATCAGAAACGATCAATAACAATAACGCATCTGAATGCAAAGGAGCCTTCTCATGAAAGACGCACTGAATCCCTTTAACATCGCGCAGCAGCAGCTTGACGATGCCGCCCAAAGACTGGGTTTGGACCCTGCAATGCACGAATTGCTCCGCTGGCCCATGCACGAGCTAAAAGTCATACTCCCGGTAAAAATGGACGACGGTTCAACGAAAATCTTTCATGCGTTCAGGGTTGCATACAATACGGCTCGCGGTCCTGCCAAGGGGGGTATTCGATGGCATCCCGATGAAACCATCGACACGGTACGCGCTTTGGCCGCCTGGATGACCTGGAAAACTTCCGTTGTGGACATTCCCCTGGGCGGCGGTAAAGGGGGTGTGATCTGCAATCCCAAAGTGCTTTCGGAAACAGAAAAAGAACGCCTTGCCCGGGCCTATATTCGTGCCATTGGCCGAACCCTCGGCGTCACCAAAGATGTTCCGGCGCCTGATGTATACACCACTCCCCAGATCATGGCCTGGATGATGGATGAATACGAGACCATTATGGGTGAAAAGCATCCGGGGGTCATTACCGGAAAACCGCTTCCCATCGGCGGGTCTCAGGGACGCGGAGATGCCACGGCCAGAGGCGGTATCTATGTGACCCGGGAAGCCGCCAAAGTCCACCGCATCGATTTAAAGAATAAAACAATGGCGGTGCAGGGATTTGGAAATGCCGGCCAGTATGCCGCACTTCTTGGTGAAGAAGTCCTTGGACTGAAACTGGTGGCGGCTTCCGACTCCAAAGGAGGGGTTTACAACCCGAATGGAATCGTCGCAAGGGACGTTGTGGATTTTAAACTGAGTACCGGAACGTTAAAGGGGTTTTCAGATGCGGATGACATCACGAATAAAGAATTGCTGGAACTCGAGGTGGCGGTACTGTTTCCTTCGGCGTTGGAAAACGTTATTACAGAGGAAAACGCCGATAACATTCGATGCAATATTCTTTGTGAACTGGCAAACGGCCCGACCACGCCCGGCGCGGATGATATCCTGTATCACAAAGGCGTTATCGTTCTTCCCGACTTTCTGGCCAATGCCGGCGGCGTGACCGTGTCCTACTTTGAACAGGTACAAAACACTTATAATTATTACTGGCATTTGGAAGAAGTCCACAGAAGACTCGATGAGAAGATGACCCGTGCTTTCAAAGGGGTTCACGACATGTACCTCAGAGAAAAAATCAATATGCGCCAGGCCGCCTACCTGGTGTCGGTGGCCAGGGTGGCGGAAGCGTGTAAACTCAGAGGGTGGGTATAAGGAGGTTTGCCATTAAAGATCAACAAGGACTGGACCTGATCAAAACCTATCGCATGTTTTCCAAACTGATGCGTTATCCGGATCTCATGGATTCAATACGAGAACTTTTTCTATCCGCGCTGGCCGAAAGAAAAATCACTACCAGGGAAAAGATCGAGAATGAGGCCTTGGAAAGACTGACCACCGAGGGGAAAAACCCCGACAAGGAGAACCTTTATGAATATACGGGTGTTCTGATTGATCTCTATTTCGCCAGTTTTTTCAGTGAATCGGAAATCGAAAACTATATCAATCTCGCCAGAAAACAGGACCGGTTCAAGCATCTGAATCGTATTGTCAATATGGAGAGAGCAACTTCAACGGAAATTAAGCAGTCACTGAAGACATTCTGCGATATCCCCATGGGGGACCTTTATATATCTCCCAATGAAGCAGAAGGGGTCAGGGTCGCTTTAATCAGCCATTTCATATCCAATCAGCTCCCTTTTATCGGAATCAGCAAACATTATATCACGATTCGGGACATCGATGAACTGGTGGACAACATGTACTGGAACCGGCGCCGGCCCGGCAAGATCGGCGGAAAGGCCGCCGGCATGTTTCTGGCCTATAAAATTCTCGTTCCCAAGCTCACCGACGCGGATTCTGAAATAGACCGATACGTGAGGATCCCCGAGTCGTATTATTTTAGTTCCGGCATATTTTCCGATTTTCTCGATTTCAACAATCTCGAGCAATTCCACAGCCAAAAATACAAGACCCGCGAAAAAATCGAAGCAGAGTACAAAAACATTTCAGAGCTTTTCAAGCGGTCGTCTTTTCCGCCGGATACGGTTGAAGATTTCCGAAAATTCTTGGAAAAAGTCGGCGAACACCCCCTGATCCTCAGATCTTCGAGTTTCTTGGAGGACAATTTCGGATATGCCTTTTCCGGAAAATATGACTCCTATTTTGTCGCCAACCAGGGAGATATCCAAACCCGTCTGAATGAATTTATCTGGGGGCTCAAGCAGGTTCACATGAGCACCTTCGGCCCCGGACCCATTTTATATCGACGGAATCATAACCTTCTCGATTTTGATGAAAAAATGAGTATCCTGGTCCAAAAGGTTGTGGGACGCCGGTTCGGTGACTATTTCTTTCCCTTTGCCGCGGGTGTCGGGTTTTCTTACAGCTCTTATGCCTGGACATCCCGTATCAAAAAGGAAGACGGGCTTGTTCGAATGGTGTTCGGCCTGGGTACGCGAGCCGTGGACCGCACCGGCGGGGATTACACACGAATGGTCCATTTAAGTCATCCGCTGCTGCGTCCCGAGGCGGATACCGGGCAGATCATGAAATATTCACAGAAGATCGCCGATGTACTCAATCTTAAAACCGGTGAACTGATGCCGATTCCTGTTGCAGCGCTTTTAAAAGAAATATCTCATCCGGATCTATATTGGGCAGTGTCCGTTAATGAAGACGGCCATCTTTCCGCACCCATGTTCAAAGGGCAGCCGATCAATCCGGCAAGAACGTGTCTGACCTTTGAAAACTTGCTTTCCAAAACAATCTTTCCTTCTTTGGTGAAAAAAGTTCTCCACCAACTCCAGGCCGCATACGGAAGACCCGTAGATGTCGAATTCGCCTGGGATGGGGATCATCTTTATATTCTTCAATGCCGTTCTCTGGCGGTAAGCCGGAATATCGACGAGGTCGTTTTGCCGAAGGACCTCCCGAAGGAAAAGATCATCTTTACCAATTCCCAGGTGGTGTCGGGGGCCGTCATCCCGAACATAGAATATATCGTTTATGTATGCCCGAGGTCCTACGGCAGACTTTCCACGGTTGACGAAAAACTCGGCGTCGGTCGTGTTGTCAGCCGGATCAATCGACTGCTTCAGGATAAGCGCTATGCGCTTTTCGGGCCCGGCCGGTGGGGAAGCAATGACATCAACCTGGGCGTCCGAGTTGGTTACGAAGATATCAACCACACCTTGATTTTGGGTGAAGTCGCATTTTTAAAAGAAGGGTATACGCCGGAAGTATCCTTTGGCACGCATTTCTTCAACGATCTTGTGGAAGCTCAAATCACACCCATTGCCATTTTCCCGGACGATGTTGACGCTGTCTTTAAAGAAAAGTTTTTAACGGAATCTCCCAATCAATTACTGTCGATGACCACGGAGTTTGAATCATACCAAAGCGTTGTTCATGTCGTTCATGTTCCATCCGTTACCGATGGGCGGCTGCTCCAGGTTTATCAGAACAACGAGGAACAAGAGGGGGTCGGGTTTATTGGAAAATAAAAATAAAGACATGAAGCTTCGCATTGCATTGACCCAACGCAATGACCATGCACTGGCAAAAGCAAATGCCATGCTCGACCACTTCAATGGAAACCTGGGTACGGGTCTGCTATTTGATGGACCTTGAAGGAAACACCATCGCATCCAACAACTGCGTCGATCCCGACAGTTTTGCTGGTCATTACTCTTGTCTTTTTGAGGAGGTATTTTTATGAAACGATTTTCGGAATGTTTGATCAGCATGTTTTGTATGCTGGGCCTGTTGGTGACAGGCGCGCCGGCGGCAGACACGGTGAAGGTAGGTGTTGTTTTGCCGCTCACCGGATCCCAGGCCAGGTTCGGTGAGATCGAAAAAAAATCTTTTGACCTGGCTTTGGATGAGATCAATGCTTCCGGCGGCATCAACGGGAAAAAACTTGAATTGGTTATGGCAGATGATACCGGCCGCCCCGAGGTAGGTCGATCCGTAGTAGAGAAGTTGATCACCGGGGATAGCGTCGTCATGATCGGTGGCGGATTCAGTGATTCCGTGACCTATGCCGCGGCAAGCGTTTGTCAACAATACAAGATGCCGTTTCTGGTCAATACTGCATCCGCCGATAAAATTACCGCCACCGGGTGGGATTATGTTTTCCGGTTGAATCCGCCGGTGAGTCATTATGCCGACGCCGTGAAAACCTTGCTGGCTGAAAAAATAAAACCCAACACCGTGGCCATTCTTCATGAAAATTCACTGTTCGGCACCACGGGCGCCAAATCCTTTTCGAAATTTTGCGAAAAAGCCGGTTATAAAGTCATATTAAGGGAAGGGTACGAGCACGGCCGTATTGATTTTAAGCCCATGTTGAGTGGGATCAAACAGCTCAATCCGGATATCATCTATATGGTGTCATATATTATGGAGGGGTCTTTGCTCATGAAACAGGCCAAAGAACTGAAACTGACCCCGAAAATGTTTATGGGCGGCACCGGGGGTTTTACGCTGCCGGAATTTGCGAAAAATGCCGGAGTTGCCTCCGAGGATGTTATTTCGGCAACGCTTTGGAACCAGATTTTACCCTTTCCCGGCGCCATGGATTATTATAATAAATTTGTAGCAAAATATAAAAAATCCACTGAATATCACGGTGCAGAGGCTTACGCTGCATGCTACGTTATCGCGGATGTTCTGAAAAGGGCCAAGTCGTTTGAGAACACGGATATCAAACAGGCCCTGTTCGAAACCGACATGATAACCGTTTTCGGGCCGGTGAAGTTTATCACATGGGGTAAAATGAAGAATCAGAACAAGGCCACCGCCTACGTGGTCCAGTGGATCAATGGAAAACTGGAAGTGGTTTGGCCGACTGAGTATGCAACCACGCCGCTGCAATATCCCGTGGATTGGCTGAAAACTTGGGGTTATTAAGCGGATTATTGTGTGGATATCCGGAATTATGTTTTCGCCCAATGGAGGGATCATCGGAGACCGGGGGAAAATCAAACAACATGTGTTTAAAATGGAGCCATTGAGCCCATCGGATGATAATAATAAATTATGGCACTTCTTGAAGTAAAAAATCTGACCAAGGCATTTGGCGGACTTCTGGCGGTCAATGATGTCTCCTTTAACGTGGAAGAGGGAGAAATCGTCGGCCTTATCGGCCCCAACGGCAGCGGAAAAACCACCACATTCAACTGTATCAATCAATTTTTTCCGGTGACATCCGGTGACCTTCGGTTTAATGGAAAAAGCATCGTCGGATTGAAAACCCACCAAATTTGTCATCTGGGTATCGGCCGGACGTTTCAGGTCGTCAAACCCCTTGCCAGAATGACGGTTTTAGAGAATGTTACGGCATCTGCTTTTTGCCGCGTCAACAACATCAATGAAGCACAGGAAGAAGCCCTAAGAATTCTGGAATTTTGTAATCTTGCGGATCAGAACACTAAATTCGCCAAAAGTCTGCCCATCGCCGGGAGAAAACGCCTCGAAATTGCCCGTGCCCTGGCGACAAAACCAAAACTTTTGCTTCTGGATGAAACCGCGGCAGGCCTAAATCCGGGTGAGCTTGACGAGGCTATCGATCTCATTAAAAAAATAAGGAACAGTGGTATCAGCATCCTTGTGGTCGAACATATTATGAAGGTCATCATGAGCATATCGGATCGAATTCACGCCATCAACTTCGGCCAAACCATTGCAGAAGGGACGCCTCGGGAAGTTGCCAAAAACCCGGCGGTGATCGAGGCCTATCTGGGAGAACAGCGTGCTTAAGGTTAACGGAATCAATGTTTTTTACGGAGATCTTCAGGTTCTCTGGAATGTTGCCTTTGAGGTCAAAGAAGAGGAAATTCTGGTTTTGGTGGGGGCCAACGGGGCCGGGAAAACCACCACGCTCAAGACCATCTCATCGCTTCTGAAGCCGGCTTCCGGGACCATCGAATTCGACGGAATTCGCCTGGACAAGTTGCCGCCAAATAAAATTATCGAAAAGGGAATTGTTCACGTTCCCGAAGGAAGGCGTCTTTTCCCGGAGATGAGCGTCGAAGAGAATCTGATCATGGGGTCTCTTTATGGTGAAGCAAAGTCAAAACGCAGCGACACCATGGACTATGTGTATTCCCTGTTTCCGAGACTTTTAGAGAGAAGAAAGCAAACAGCCGGCACTTTGTCGGGAGGTGAACAGCAGATGCTGGCCGTGGGACGAGGGCTCATGTCTCGGCCCAAATTGATGATGTTCGATGAACCGTCCCTGGGACTGGCGCCCATCCTGGTGCAGGATATTTTTAATTTAATCAAAAAGATCAATAAAGAAGGCGTAACCATCCTCTTGGTGGAACAGAACGTTACCCAGACGCTTGCCATGTGCGATCGGGCCTATGTTCTGGAGAACGGAAGGAATGTTCTTGAAGGCACCGGAAAGGAATTGATGGACAACGACCATGTCAGAGAGGTGTATTTGGGAATTTAAGAGTCCATAATATAGCCCATCTATGGCAATCAATTTTCAAGAATCTGATTTTTTAAGCCTATCGATATTTCAGCATTTCAACACGCCGGCCCTTTTTGAATGCTTCAAAACCGTCCAATGAACTCGCGGCGACATCGCAATTCCGGTTTTAGATTCGTCGGAACATCTTTTTGACATTCGTTGAACAGCTTGAAAGGCTGAAGATGAGAATTATTATTTAATAATGCACTCCCGATGGTTTCGCTAAAAGTCAAAAAAATGCGCTTTTTATGGGAGTGTTTCATCACACTGGAATATAAGGATCATAATATGGACAACATATCAACAGAATCAGATGCTCTGGCGTTTCGACGCCGTCACAGAGGCCTGATCGGCGTTAAGAGTAAAATGCCGATTAAAGATCTGTCTGTTTTGAGCCGCATCTATACGCCCGGCGTCGGCGCGCCATGCAGGGCGATACATAAAAACCCGCTGCTGTCTTTCGACTATACCTGCCGGGGGAATTCTATTGCGCTGATTTCCGACGGGAGTCAAGTTTATGGTTTAGGCAATGTCGGCGCACTGGCCGCACTGCCCAAGCTGGAGGCCAAATCGGTGCTTTATAAAACGTTTGCCAATATCGATGCGGTTCCCATCGCGCTCAATACCCAAGACGCCGACGAGATCGTGGAAATTGTCCGTATCCTTGCGCCTTCATTCGGCGGATTTTGTCTGGAAAGCATTGCGGCGCCGAAATGTTTTACCATTGAGCAGCGGCTTCGGAGGGCCGTGAATCTGACCCTTCTTCATCATGAGTATCACGGAGCTGCCATCATCGTCCTGGCGGCGCTATATAATGCCCTGAAGGTAGTGGATAAAAATCTGTCCCATGCCCGAATCATTATCAACGGTGCCGGTGCTTCAGGCATCGGCGTTGCCAAGGCGCTGCTGGCCGCGGGCGCAGAGAATATTACCATTTGCGACCGGCATGGTGCCATCCATATCTATCGGATGGAAGATATGAATTGGGCCAAAGCTGAAATCGCCAGCATGGTCAAACCTCAGGATTTGAAAGGGAGCCTGGCCGATGTCTTGAAAGGGGCGGATGTTTTTATCGGTTTGTCAACCAAAGGCGTACTCGATCGTCACATGGTGGCCGGCATGGCCAAAAATGCCGTGGTGTTTGCACTGGCGCTTCCTGAGCCGGAGATCAGCGAGGCCGAGGCCTTGGCCGGCGGCGCAAAAATCGTGGCCACCAGTCTGGCGGAAAGTGAAAACCAGATCCGTTCGTCGCTGGTATTGCCCGGATTTTTTCGGGGATGTCTCGATGTCAGGGCAAAGCGGGTCAATCGGGAGATGTTTTTAGCGGCATCAAGAGCTTTGGCCGGGATGATTCCTGAGAATAAACTGTCACCGACCAATATTATCCCCCGTCAGATGGATTGGAAAATTTCGCCAATATTGGCTGGCGCGGTGGCCAAAACCGCGCAGGAAACCGGTGCGGCACGACTGACGTCTGAAGAAATATCTCCAAAAAGCATACAGGAACGCACAGAATGCTATATTTACGAAGGAGAGCTGGCGTGGCTTCCGTCCGAAGGGCAGGATTATGGGAAACAGTGTATCGATGAAGAATCTTTGGACCTTCATCATCGATACCAGGGATGCCTGGAAGTGTATGCCAAAGTCCCTGTCAAGGATGATGTCATTTACCGGCGGCTTTACGGACCGGAGGCGGTGGCACAGGTATGTCGGGAAATCTTTAATAATTCGATGAAAGCCTATGATTTTACTTGTAAAAATAATCTCGTGGCCATCGTTACCGACGGAAGCGCAGTTTTAGGATTGGGAAACATCGGCCCCCGGGCAGCCATGCCGGTGATGGAAGGAAAGGCTATTTTATTCAAAACCTTCGGAGGCGTCGAAGCCTTTCCCATTTGTATCGGGACGCAAAACCCGGATCATATTGTCCGGCTGGTCGAAAACATCTCACCGGCGTTTGGCGGAATTAATCTTGAAGATATTTCTTCGCCGCGTTGTTTTGAGATTGAACAGAAGCTTCGTGAACGGCTCGATATCCCGGTATTTCACGATGATCAGCATGGCACGGCGATCATCACGTTGGCGGCGCTTACCAATGCATTGAGAATCGTCGATGGAACACTTAAAGATGTCAAAATTGTCTTTAACGGCGCCGGCGCCTCCGCCATAGCGACAACCAAACTCCTGATTAAAGCCGGGGCACAACATATTATCATTTGTGATACCAATGGTGCCATATATAAAGGTCGCCGGAAAGGAATGAGTTTTATCAAAAAGGAACTGGCAGACATGACCAACCCCGAACACCGGAAAGGGAGTCTTGCGGAAGTGGTAAAGGGCGCCGATGTTTTCATCGGGCTTTCCGGTCCCAATGTTTTGCAACGGAAAATGGTAAAGTCCATGGCCAAAAATCCCATTGTTTTTGCCCTTGCCAATCCAGACCCTGAAATTCATCCCAAAGAAGCCAAAGAAGCAGGGGCGATGGTGATTGCTACCGGAAGATCCGATTTCCCCAACCAGGTGAATAACTGCCTGGCATTTCCGGGCATTTTTCGGGGTGCGCTGGATGTTCGGGCAAAATGGATTAACGAAACCATGAACCTTGCGGCTGCCGAGGCCATTGCCGGCCTGGTCGGCAATGAGCTGAAACCGGAATACATTCTTCCCGGCGCCATGGATTTCAGGGTGCCCCCCGCAGTGGCCGAAGCCGTGGGTCGGGCGGCCATGGAAACCGGCGCTGCCCGGCTTCATATCGAGCCGGAAAGGATTGCCAGGCATACCCGGGAATTTATCTATGACAAACGACTGTCATTGATATAACCTTTTCATGAAAATGAACGGGAACCTTTCGGTCCTTGACGATACGCACCGATTATCGTACATTATTTTCCATTATGTTGGAGGATAGATCAATGACCCAAGACTCTGTATGTTTGAGAGAAAGACGAAAGGCCGGCAAAAAAGCAAAAGTGCAAGAGCATAAAGGCTCGGACGTGGTTTTGCAGGAGAAAGGATTACAGCTTGACGCCATAATAAAAGCTTTTGACGGGTTGATATACTTGTGTTCTCAGGACTATCATATTGAGTTTATGAACAAAAAGTATATCGAACGTATCGGTTATGATGCCACCGGACAAATTTGTTATAAAGCGCTTCATCATCGTGATTCTGTCTGTCCATGGTGTCTGGTCGATCGAATCTTAAAAGGTGAAACCGTTCGGTGTGAAGTTATGACGCCCAGAGATAACTGGTATTATGTGGTCAGTACCCCCATATACCATTCAGACGGCTCTTTCTCAAAGCTGGCCATGATTATGGATATTTCCGAACGAAAGTATGCGGAAAGCTCGCTGGAGAAAAGGGTGGAAGAACAGAAATTGCTTCTGGATAACATACAGACACAAATCTGGTATCTAAAAGATGCAAAAACATATGGCGCGGTAAACAAGGCACATGCCCAATTTTTAAACCTGGAAAAGAAGGGTATAGAACATAAAGCAATTTCGGAAGTTCTGGGTAAAGAAGAAGCCGAGCTATTTATGGCTCACAATCAGAAAGTGTTCGATCAAAAAATCAGAGTTCAAACGGAAGATTGGCTTAAAAACGGGAAAGGAGAAAAACGATTATTATCCATGGTTTTTACGCCAAAACTGGA
Organism: uncultured Desulfobacteraceae bacterium; assembly: GCA_964591175.1. Taxonomy (GTDB): domain Bacteria; phylum Desulfobacterota; class Desulfobacteria; order Desulfobacterales; family UBA11574; genus UBA11574. Next base: position 88,909 of record CAZQAF010000006.1, read on the forward strand.
CAACAATGGATATGTTGAATACGTTGTTTGTTCGGGAGAAGACATTACCGATTATCGACGGGCGGAAGAATCACTGCGTCAAAGTAAAAAACGGCTTGACCTGGCGATGGAAGCAACCAGCGATGCCTTGTGGGACTGGGATCTAAGAACAAACAAAACATACTTCAACCCCTGTTTTTATACCATGTTAGGTTATACTCCCTACGAATTACCACAGGATTTTGACACATGGAAAAGTTTGATTCATCCCCAGGACAAAATACACATCATCAATAAGGTTCAAGAATATGTCCAGAAGAAAATCGGATCCTTTGATGTGGAATATCGCTTGCAAACAAAACAGGGGGGGTGGCGATGGATAATGGTCAGAGGGAAAGTGGTCGATCGGGATGAAAGGGGCACGCCCGTTCGAATGGTCGGCACACATGTCGATATTACCGAGCGTAAACTAAACGAAGAAGCTTTGCGAATCAGTGAGGCGAATCTGCGTGACGAGAATATACGGTTGAAAGCATCCTTTAAAGGCTCCAATCAGTTCGGCAATATTATCGGGAAAAGCAAGGTCATGCACGAAGTCTATGAGACGATTTTAAAAGCCGCCCAATCCAATGCCAGGGTCATTATTTATGGAGAGTCGGGTACGGGTAAAGAGTTGGTGGCGAAAACCATCCATGATTTGAGCAACCGCGGCAGCAGGCGTTTTGTCACCGTCAATTGCGGCGCCATTCCGGAGACCCTCGTTGAGAGCGAGTTCTTTGGTTATAAAAAGGGCGCATTTACCGGAGCGGATATGGACAAACCCGGTTATTTGACGATCGCCGACGGTGGCACGTTATTTATGGATGAAATCGGTGAACTTGACCTGAACATGCAGGTGAAATTATTACGTGCTATCGAAGGCGGCGGGTATACCCCTATCGGCAGCAGGGAAAATATAAAACCTGACATTCGCATCATTGCAGCGACCAATAAAAATTTGAAGGAAAGCGTGGAACGGGGCGAAATGCGCGAAGATTTTTATTACAGGATCCATATCATTCCCATCTATCTCCCGCCATTGAGAGAACGCAAAGAAGATATATCTTTGCTGGTCTATCACTTTCTTCAGGAATATAGTGATGACAAGACGATACATTCCATTCCGGAACATATCATAAAATCGCTGCAAGACTACGATTGGCCGGGCAATGTCCGGGAACTCCAGAATACGATACATCGTTATATTACATTGAAAACGATAGACTTTATGGATATACCCCAGTCCAAAAGGAATGAAGCGGATATCATCCCCGATGGTATCCTCATTCAAAATGATCGAGATGTTGAATTGCGAACGCTTATGGAAAAATTTGAAAAGAAAATCATAACAAGTACCTTGGAAAGACACCGGTGGCATAAAACCAAAGCCGCTTCGATTTTGGGTATTGATCGTAAAACCCTTTTCAGAAAGATTAAAAATCATGAGATTTTATAGCCCCACATTGGGACAAATATGCCCCAATGATAACTTCTTCAATATTTCCGGTATATAATCCTTTCTGCGGGGCAAAATGGGGCAGTTTCGCCCCATTTATTTAAGGGTCATATCGCAACTCGATTTCTTACAGCATATAATATGTCATCATTTCAATTCCTTATCCATTACCGTTTTTTGGCATGACTGTTGCAGAGGTCGGGTACTTTGTAAGTTCCATCAATTTTCCTCCAAACAGACGTTTTTTACCGAAGGACCATTTTGTCGACGACAATTTGGTAAAATTTTCCATTGGCGAAGAAAAAGGAGCACGATACAATGGCGGTGAAAGTAATTATTAAACGAATCGTTCCCCAAAACAAAGCCGAAGTCTTAAAGCCGCTGCTTCAAAAACTTAGAAGCCAGGCCATGCAGCAACCCGGTTATATCTCGGGAGAAACCTATAAACGAATCGATCGTCCGGGCGAGAGCCTGGTGGTCAGCACCTGGAAATCCATGGAAGATTGGAGATCATGGGTGATGAGTGACGAAAGAAGGGGAACACAGGAAAAAATAGATGATTTGCTCGGAGAGAAATCAGAGTTCGAAATATATGCATATGATTAAAGGAAGTTACCAATGGGAATCATCGAAGATAAGATCAAGGATCTCAAGGCGC